>USHU01000081.1 GCA_900554605.1 uncultured Actinomyces sp. | reverse complement strand
CTTAAAATCATTGCAACTCCTGGAAAGGAGCGCACACGGATGAGCCATGAATTTGCGCAACTGACGCCCATGGATCGCGCACCCAAGGACCCACGTCAGCCGGTCGCGGGACCGGGGCAGTGGCCTTGGCAAGCACCCGAATTTGCAGCCGGGGAAGTCCCCCGCCACGTCGCCATCATCATGGACGGGAACGGGCGCTGGGCCAATGATCGGGGACTTCCGCGCACCGAGGGACATCGAGCCGGCGAGTATGCGCTTCTCGACACGATCGCCGGGGCCATCGATGCGGGAGTGCGTTATCTTTCCGTCTACACCTTCTCGACGGAAAACTGGAAGCGCTCGCCCGCAGAGGTCCGCTTCATCATGAGCTACGCCAGTGATGTCTTGGCTCGGCGAACGGACCTGCTGAAGCAGTGGGGAGTACACGTGCGCTGGAGCGGTCGCGAGCCGAAGCTGTGGAAATCGGTCATTCACGCTTTGGAGCGCGCGGAGGAAAAGACGCGTCAGAACACCACTTTGGATTTGGTGATGTGCGTGAATTACGGGGGCCGCGCAGAAATAGCAGATGCTGCGCGCTCGATCGCGCAAGACGTTGCCGCGGGGCGTTTATCGCCGCGCGGGGTGAACGAGCGGACTTTTGCGCGCCACCTATATCTGCCTGATGTGCCCGACGTTGACTTGATGATTCGAACCTCGGGGGAGCAGAGGCTCTCGAACTATATGCTGTGGCAAATGGCCTATGCAGAGTTCATGTTTAGCCCGAGGCCGTGGCCGACTTTTGATCGCGAGGCGCTGTGGGACTGTCTTCTTGAATATGCCGGGCGTGAGCGGCGCTTTGGCGGCGCTCAGGACCGCGTGACTGGTGGGGCTGGCGCTTAGGGCCTCGTAGCTGGCGGGGCTGGCGAATAGCCGAGGTGGCGCTTTGTAGCGCCTCGTTCCTGCCCCCTCCACACTAGCTCCACATGAAGTCGGTGAATGTCACAGGCTATGCCCTGTGTCTTTTGGCGACTTCCTGTGTCTTTTGGAGGAGGAGACGGAGGAAGGCACGGATGGCGTGTGTTATTCCGCGACTCCGTGTGTCAATTCGGTGTGAAGATGTTCGTGAAGACACTCATACCCGTGCTCGGGGCTCTGCTCGCTTCCGCCCGCGGCGTCGCTTGACCAGAACGACCGTTGCGACAACCGCAGCCACTGCAAGCAGTCCCAGCCAACCCCACACTGAACCAGCTGCCGCGCGCACGACGGCCATCCAGACGGCAAGCATTCCCAAACCGTACATGATCGACCAGGCGATACAGCCCGGAATCATTGCGAGCGTGTACTTCTTCCACGACATTCGCACGACGCCCGCGCCGGCATTGACGGCAGTCTGAACGCCAACAGTCAGGAAGCACAGCGGAATGATGACGATTCCCCACTGCTCGAGCAGTCGAGCGCCGTGCTTCGGGACGGGACCGTTAAACCAAGCAGCGATCTTTCCTCGCAGGCCATTCTCCCCAGCAGAGGCCAGTGCTCCCTTTGCCGCAGCGCGCCCCAGCCAATAGGTCAGCTGTGCGCGATGAAAAACAACGAAAAACAGGAAAATGAAGAGCGGCAGTCCCGAGGATGCCCATGAGGGTGTCAATTATTTGCCTTTCGCGTGCAGTCGGCGCAAAGCCCGAAGAGTTCAATCGAGTGCTCAATCTGGGTATAACCGTGCGTCTGCGCAACCGTGGAAACCCACTTTTCAAGTTCCTCAACACCCAAATCCTCGGCTCGTCCGCAATTGCGGCACACCAAGTGATGGTGATGCGTATGAGTGTCGCACTTGCGATACAGGGCCTCGCCCTCGCTGGAACGCAGCACGTCAATCTGATGGTCTTCAGCCAATGCTTGGAGGTTGCGATAAACCGTCGCCAAGCCGATCTTGTGCCCGCGCGAGGTGAGGTCCTCGAAGACCTTCTGTGCGCTGCGGAAGTCGCGGTGCTCGCTGAGGTTGTCGAAAACCGCCTGGCGTTGCTTGGTCATTCGCTGCATGGCGATCCTTTCATTGACGAGGCCTATGTTCCTTCTTCGTTTCCCTAGCCGCGTGCGGTGGTGGCGTGCGCGTGGTCCGTGCGCGAGGCCTCGGGATGATCGGCGGGGGCGGATAGTGCGCGCATCCTCTGCTTGCGGCGGAAGTGGTCGCGTAGGCCTCGGATTCCGTATCCAACAGCATAGAGAGCAATCGCGCCAACAACAATTGTTGCGCCGGGGGAGAGGTCGATGTAGTAGGTCAGGGTTAAACCGCCCAGACATAGCACCGCTCCCAGGACCATCGCATACGCCATGGTTCGGCGGAAAGAATGCGCACCCAATTGCGCGATCGCTACGGGAACAACCATGAGAGCCGAGACAAGGAGGGATCCAACGATTCGCATCGCGACGACAACTGTTAGGGCTGACAAGATCGCGATGAGCATGGTGAGTGCACGCACGGGAAGCCCGGTCGAGCGAGCGAATTCCTCGTCGTTGGTCACCGAGTAGAGTGCGGGAAGCAGGCCGATACCGATCATGACAATGACAAGAGCCAGGAGACAAATCGACCAGACGTCGTTGCTTGAAACAGTTGAAATTGAGCCGAAAAGATAGGCATTCAGCTGGGAGGATGTGCCATTGGCCAGCCCGATGAGCAGTACGCCTCCAGCGATGCCGCCGTAAAAGAGCATGGCAAGGGCGACGTCTGAGGAAGTTCGCCCAGACTGGCGGACAAGCTCGATGGTAATCGCGCCAAGTAAGGAGACAACTAGGGCCCCGGGGATTGCCCATTGATCATGCGGCGTGACATTCGCAGCGGTCCCAGCGAGCCATCCCAGTGCCACCCCCGTCAATGAGATGTGACCGATCCCGTCACCGAGCATCGCGAGGCGACGGTGCACCAGGTAGGTCCCGACGATCGGCGCGCACAAGCCGACCAAGAGCGCAGCAAGAAGGGATCGTTGCATCAAAGGGGATGCGAGCATATCGAAGATCATCGGCCCACCTCCGTTTCGCGGTGGCCGGCCGTCGCGCAGTGGTCGGCGTGCGGATCGCGCGCGTCGCTTCGAGCAGGGCCGTCGTAGGCAAAGTGTCCGGATCGGATGTGGAGTTCACGATCGAGGACTGGGGCAAGTTCACCTAACTCGTGGAGTACCAGCAGAATTGTGACCCCCTCGTCCTTTGCGGCTTGGCAAATGTCAGCCAGTCTGGCGCGTGAAGAGGCATCGATTCCAGCCATGGGCTCGTCCATGATGAGGAGCTCTGGCTTGCGGACCAATGCGCGCGCAATGAGTACACGCTGCTGTTGTCCGCCGGAAAGAATGTGGAGCGGATCCTTCGCGCGATGTGCGAGGCCGACGGCACGCAGTGTGTCCAACGCCTTGGCTCGGTCGCCGCGAGAGTGCCACCACTTGCGAGTACCGAGGAGCCCGGAGAGAACAACTTCAATGCATGATGAAGAAATCGCGCCGCCGGAGGAGGCGCGTTGGGGAACGTAGCCAATGCGCTGCCAGGGGATTGAGGATCGCTTTTGGATGGAATTGCCAAAAAGCGTGATATCTCCCGAAGAAATCGGAGCCGTGCCAAGAATTGCTTTCATGAGCGTGGATTTTCCAGCGCCATTTGGGCCGGTTACTGCAACGCATTGCCCTTGGGGGATCGAGGCGGTGATGCCGTGAAGAATGAGGTCGTGCTCCCAAGCGACGTGGACATGGTCCAGAGCAATCACCGGGTCGTTAGAGATATTGAATGTCGTTCCCATTAGTGTCGAGTGTAGTCGTTGGGGCGGCATGGTTCACTGTGGAATCATGCCGCCCCAACGCGGAGATATCAGTTCAAATCTGGCGCGGTGTTTACTCGCAGCTCAGAGCCTTTTGCAGTGCTTCGAGGTTCTCGTTCATCACTGCTTCGTAGTCCTTCGAATCATCGGCCTGAGATTCGATCGGGTCGAGAACTGCAGTGGTGATTCCCAGATCCTTTGCCAGGGTTTCAGCAACCTTGGGGCTGAGGAGTTCTTCGGTGAAGATGGTCGTGATCCCCTTGGCCTTGACCGCATCGGAAATCTGCTTGAGTCGTGCAGGGGAGGGGGTTGAATCGGGATCGAGGCCGGACAGGCCCAGCTGGGTGAGACCGGTGCGGTCCGCGAGGTATCCGAAGGCCTCGTGAGAGGTCACGAATTCCTTGTGCTGGCACTTTGCAGTGCCGTCGACAAGCTTCTTGCTCAGGGCTTCCATCTGAGACTTCATGGAAGCAGCGTTCTTCTTGTAGGTCTCTGCGTTGGTGGGGTCTGCTTGGGCAAGAGCGTCGCCGATTTGAGTCGCTGCGCTGGCCATGCGGGTGGGGTCCAGCCAGAAGTGCGGATCGGTTGAGCCGTGCTCGTGCTCATGTTCGTGAGCTTCTTCTGTCTTCTCGCCGTCGTCCGCGACGTCCAATTCACTTTCATGCTTTTCGGCGTCAACCAGGTCAACGCTGGTTGAGACGTCGATAACCGTCTTTGGGGCGTTGAGTTCAATGGCCTTATCAACGGCAGATTGGAAGCCCTTGAGGTAGACGACTGCTCCGGCTTGGGAAAGCTGCTGGACCTTTTGGTTCGACAATTCGAGGTCGTGGGGTTCTGCTCCTGGAGGGGTCAGGGATTCAACGCTGACCAGGTCTCCGCCGATCTTCTCGGTCAGGTACTGGAGGGGGTAGAAGCTCGCCATGACCTTCATGGGGGAAGCGGAAGCTTGGGAGCTTGAAGCGCTTGAGGATGGTGACGAGGCCGAAGAGGAGCATGCGCTCAAAGCAAGCGCTGCAACGGCAGTAACGGCAAATACGGTATGTGAACGCGAAAAACTCATGATAATCATTATCAAGCGTATTGATAACGATTGTCAAAAGCGAACTCGCCCTGTGGACCCGCGCACGACGAGGTCGGGAGTAAAGGCAAAATCCTGATGTTGCTGCGGTTTTTGTGAGTGAATGGCATCGAAGAGTGAAGACACTGCCGAATGTGAAATTGCCTGCACGGGTTGTCGAACCGTCGTCAGTGCGGGGGAGAGGTGGGGTATAAGGAAAGAGTCGTCAAAGCCGATCACCGAGATGTCTTCGGGAACACTGAGACCTCGAGATCGGATCGTCCTGATTGCTCCCATTGCCTGGAGATCAGACCCGGCAATGATTGCTGTTATTCCCGTATCGATCAGGGAATGGGTTGCCGAGGCCGCGGCCTCGTAAGTGTAGAAAGTTTCCACAACCGTGGGGTCGGGAATCCCAAGTTCTTCGGACATGACCTGGCGGAATGCCTCGCCTTTGCGCAGTGCTGGGACGACGTGATGGCGCCCGCCGAGCATCGCAATCTTGCGGTGGCCTAGTTCTTTGAGGTGTTGGATGGATGCACGAATTCCTAGAGCATCTTCGGTTGAAAAGTCTGGTGCTTGAACCTCACTTCGAGCGCCATTAATGGTGACGAAGGGGAGATGGATTTGGGAAAGATTTGAGTAGCGGCTCAGGTCTGCTTGCAGATCTGCGTGGCGGCCGGAGACGAAGATGAGTCCTGAAACGCTGCGTGCAAGGAAAGCTTGAGTGTGCTCCTCCTCGCTGGTGGTGCCGGGGGTTTGCGAAGCAATAAAAGCTTGACCGCCTGCCCTGTCGACCTCTGTGTGGAGGGTGTGGGCGAAGGTGGCAAAAATGGGATTTGTCAGTTCTGGGACGATCACTCCGATGATGAGGCGGTTGTCA
>USHU01000080.1 GCA_900554605.1 uncultured Actinomyces sp. | reverse complement strand
GACAGGTGCGAGGCGGCTGCCCGGAGGTCCTCGGCCACCTGTTTGGTGAGCTCGCGGGTCGGCAAAATGATGAGTGCCTGCGGCATATTCGGGTTGAGAAGGTCCTCGTAGCCCTCTTCATCCGGGGCGATAACGTCTTCCAGTACGGGGATGCCGAATCCCAGAGTCTTACCGGTACCCGTCTTGGCTTGACCAATGATGTCGTGGCGATCCAGTGCTACGGGAAGAGTCAGGGCCTGGATGGGGAAGGGGTGGGTGATTCCGCGTTCTTCGAGCGCATCAACGATCGGGTCACTGACCCCGAAATCAGCGAAAGATTTCGCTTCGAAAGTTTCATTTCCCGAGTTTGTAATGTCGGGGGTGGTCTCTTCTTCAGTGGAAGGGGCGGCAATCGCGCCGAGGCGAACAACGCCGGCGGAGTACTCAGAAGGTGAAGTCACAATCAACCTGTCCTGGGGAAAACCCCGTTGAGAATTGCAGCCGATCGCGGTCTTCTTGTGGGCTCACGCCCGGGAACTTTTCTCGCGTGCAATCGGTCAGCACTGTCTTCTTCATTGTACGAGGTTGACAAGGTTTGTCCGAAGAGGAACCCGTCACCTTTGTGTGATGTAGTGTTATGCCATGGAACGCTCCTATGAACCTGTGGCGGACAGCGACGCGGAAGTCGTCGGTCTGGTCGCGTATTCGATTTTGGCTGCAATGACTCGCCTGGCAAAGGATAGTGACCAGGCTCCGACCTTCGAAGCGAAGGTTGAGCATGCGCGTATGGCGACGCGTGTTTTCGAGACTTTTACTCAGGTTGAGACGTGGTGTACTCATCGTGGCATGGATTTGTCTGCGTATGCCCGAGCCTACGACGGACTCTATGACGACCTCGATGCCCGCACGCGTCCGACCACGTGGTACGAGCGCTCCATTAAAACCTATGTGACTTTGGGTGTCCTTGGCGGTTTCCTGCGCGAGATCGCTTCGCGAAAGAATCTTTTCCCCGGAGCGAATTGGGATCTTGAGCAGGGGGAGTGGGTGCGCGAGAATCTTGCCCCCATTCTCGAGGCCGACGAGCAGCTTGCGGCACGGCTGTCCTTGTGGGCGCGCCGAGTTGCCGGAGAAGTCTTGGGTTTGGTGCGTTCGACGATGTTTATGCACCCGGATCTATCGCTCTCGCCCGAAGACGCAGACACCATTGCTGAGGTGCTCAGTAGTGAACACGCTGAGCGAATGAAGGAAATCCACCTGCGCGGCTAGGGCAACAGGTACTTGTGAATGATCCGCGCTGTGCGCGCGGCTTCTCAGTGGATGGCGAAGCCGACGCGGTGGCTTTGTTGCGCCGTGACGCGCACGAAGGAAATCGCCTGCGCGGGGATGAGGGTTTTCTCTCCCTTGGCATCGGTCAGGAGCAACGGCGTTTGAGCGCGGAGGGCTTCACTTACTTGAGCGAAGAGCTCGTCTTCACTGAGGTTTACCTCCAGGTCGAGCTCGCGCGGGCTTGCCTTGATACCGATCGTAATGTTCACTGCGACTCCCAGATGTCATGGATCGAATGGTCTTCTGTGTCCTCATAGTACGTGCAGGTGGGGGAGTGGGCCTGCTATTTCTGCAAGAGCGTAATTGTGGGGGCAATCGAAGCGTCGTCGCGCTTTAGTGTCTAGGTGGTTAGTATGTAGGGTTGTGTTGAAAATAGTGCGAGAAGCGGCAGCTATCGGGTTGTGTTGACGAGTTGTTTTGTGTTCTGGCGGTAAAGCTTAAAGTTGAATCTACTCGAAAGGTGAACGATGTCTTTTCCTCCTTATCCTCAGGAAATGCCCGTTGAGGGGGTTTATTCGACTGTTCCTCCTCAAGGACAATTTGGAGTAGCAACTGTAGTTAAACCCTTATCTCCCCTTGCTATCACCGCACTCGTGTTGGGAATTATTTCTCTTCTCCTGTCCTGGGTTCCGATTCTTCACAATCTAATTTTAATTCTGGCCCTTATCGCTACAGTCGTGGCGATTCTCGCTGTCGTTCAGACACGCCCGGATACGACTCACCGTGGCTCCGGTATAGCAATCACCTCACTGGTGATTTCGACTCTCACTATTGCTGCTGTTTTGGGAGGCCAAGCTATGTATTCGAAGGTTACTGGTGAGGCCTTCGGGGCAGCTTCTGTATCGCCTCAAGCTTCCAAAGGTGCGGCGACCTCGGATGTTGTTCAGCTGGAGAACGGTAAAGTCACGATTGAGGTGAAGAAGGTCGAGGAGTCGGTAGATGATCGGGAAGGTCAGCCAACGGTCGCTGTGACATTAAAGATCACAAATAATGACACAAGTAGTTTGAATCCTTTTGCATACTATGTTGAGGTATCCCAAAACAAGGCTGCGCTCGATAGTGCAATTTATTCAGATGATCTAATGCCTGAAGGATACGAGCCTTTCGCGGACTTGCAAGAGGTCCCAGCTGGTAAAAGCATGACCCTTGTGGAAGGGTATGTTCTTCGCGATGCAGCTGCTCCAGTTACGCTGATGATTGACAGCACTATCTCTTCAACAAAGGCATTCAAAAAGGAATATTCACTTCAGTAAAGGGTTAAGCCCCCACCTTGAGTAGGACTGCCAGAATGTGCCCCCGAAGCCTCCGTTTCGATGGTCTTCTGTGTCCTCATAGTACGTGCAGCCGGGGGAGCGGGCCTGCTATTTCTGCAAGAGCGTAATTGTGGGGGCAGTTGCGCGTTGCCGCAGTTTACTGTCCAAGTGGTTGAATTGTGGTGTTGTGCTGAAAATAATGCGAGAAAAAGCTGTTATCAGGCCGCTTTGATGTGTTATCTTGTGTTTTGTCAGGAAAATTCAAAGTTGAATCTACTCGAAAGGTGAGCGATGTCGCTTCCTCCTTCTTCGCAGGGAATGCCCGTTGATGGGGCTTTTACTCCTGAGATGCCGCCGGAATTGCCTACTGTCAAACCGTTCTATAAGAAATGGTGGTTCATCGCGCTCGCTGTGTTTCTTGGTCTTGCGGTAATCGGTGGCCTTTCGCAGCCCAATGCAAGCCAGTCCACGACGGCGTCTGCAACATCTTCGTCTTCGGCGTCACCTTCGGCTGATTCCATTGAGCTGCCAGACCTTGTTGGAATGCGGGGAGACCAAGCGGAAGCTTCTCTTCAAGGTCTTGGTGTCACAAGAATTTCATTTAAGGATGAAGCCGGAAAGAAAGCCGTCATTAAGGTGAGCAACTGGACAGTGACATCCCAGACCCCCGCGGCGGGAACAAAGCTGCCTGCTGACGCGACGATCACCCTCTTTGTGCATCATGACACTGAAACACCTGCTGCTGCTCAGCAGGCCTCTACTCCAGAAGCAGCCGCTTCAAATGCCTCCAGTGACAAGGATGTCCCGCGCGAGCATCGTAAAGCTTTGAAGACTGCAGAAACCTATGCGACGCAACTTCACATGTCAAAGCGTGGTATTTATGACCAACTCGTCAGCCAAGCGGAGAATTTCTCTCCGGACGCTGCTCAATACGCAATTGATAACGTCCAAGCTGACTGGAATGCGAATGCTTTGGCGAAGGCCAAGGAGTACGAGCGGCTCATGAATATGTCGGATGAAGCAATTCGAAATCAACTGACGAGCGAATACGGCGAACAGTTCACTGCTGAGGAAGCTGACTACGCAGTATCGCATCTTGGCGATTGAAATGCCGTAGAGAGTAATTGCGTGTGCCCCCGAAGCAGCAGCTTCGGGGGCACACTTTTCTCAATTTCGCTTCGAAGCCAAAAGTTGACTCCAAATGCACATGGCCTCTGTCAGAATCACTATATGGGTAACAAACAGGTACGGATAGAGATTGGCTCGGGATTTGCGGGCCTTCCTCACCTCGATGATCGTCAGCGTGTACTTCTTCAACGCATGATGAACTCGGATGCTGTACTTCGCGGTGCCCCTGGAAGCGGAAAGACCACACTCCTGCTCAGTGCAGTCGCAGAGCTCGTTCGACGCGGGCGCAGCTTCCTTGTACTCACTCCTGACCGTTCGCGGGCCGACGCACTGATGCCAGCTGTCCAAAGTATGGCTCCCGATGCTGTTCGCCCTGTACGCACGCCCACAGCTTGGGCGTATTCGATCGTTTCTCAATGGCGCAATACGCGTGACGAACCTCTGGGGGACGTTGAACTGCTCACCGGTGCAAGCATCGATCGTCTGATCGCGCAGCTTCTTGAGACAACGACCCTCAACTGGCCAGAAGAGCTCTCTCAAACTATTCAAGCGCTGCCCGCTTTTAAAATGGAACTGCGCTATCTCATCGATCTTGCTGCCGAGGCAGGGCTTGCCCCCGACCGCCTTGCAGAACTTGCAAACATCCATTCAATCCCGCAATGGGAGACTGTCGCATTCCTCCTGCGCAAATGGCAAGAGATCCCCGAACTTGCAGTGGAATACCGTGGAACAATGCAAGCACACGGTGCTGCTCTTGGTCGCAGTGCAGCGCGACTGCTTTTGCGCTGGGATCAAGACATTGAAACTTTGCGGCTCCGCAGCGAAATACCACTACCGCAGTGCATCCTCATTGATGATCTGCAGGATTGCACGCCTTCGCTTCTCCCGCTGCTTCAAAGCGCACGCCAATACGGCACCCAGATCATCGCTTTTTCCAATCCGGACGTATCTGTGACCTCGTATAAGCGCGGTTACGCGAACCTCGGCCTCGACCTCGCCAAAGTTCTAGGCGTCGACATTGACGATTGCGGCGGAAGCTATCATTCAACTCCGCAACTGCATGAACTGAGTCTCCAGATCAGTTCGCATATCACCCAATCCGGTCCAATTTCTCGGCGTTTGGCCCCATTCCTCGGAAGAACAACAGAAACAGAAACTCCGGTACGAATCCACTCGTGTGCAAGTTCAGCACAGATGGGGGCGGCAATCGGCTACGCCTTGCGATCCCGCCATCTTCACGACGATATTCCCTGGTCCCACCAACTTGTTCTTGTCCGCTCTCAGTCCCTCATTCAACAGGTCCGGAGGGCCCTCAAGCGGAGCTATATTCCTCTCGCCGGAGGACAACAAGCCTTCGATTTTGCCGCCAACTCAATGACCTCAGCACTACTGACAGCGCTGATTCCGCACAGTGATGGCGCAGCTCAGCTCATCGACCTGTGGCTTCGCTCCGACCTGATTTCAATCGATACGCTTCACGTCAGATCAGCAATTCAGAACTACGTGTGGGCGCACAGTGAAACTGTCCGCGATGGAGCTCTCTCGCAGCATTTAACAACAGAGATGCTTTCTCGGATCCTCGCGGATTCCGATTCTTTGCCGCAACATGTCGAAACAGAACTACGCAAACTACTTACGGCCTCGTCCCTGTGGAAAGAAAGCTCGGGACTGAGTGCAGAAGAAGGCCTGTGGAAGGCATGGGAGACGGCAGATGTCGCCCAAGCCTTGAGCGATCGAGCACTCGCGCAAGACGCCGATTCCGACTATTACGACGACGTGCTCGACGCGGTGATTGCGCTTTTCCGTGTCGCAGACATCTGGCAGCAGCGCAATCCTCAAGGAAACGCTGCAGACTTCGCAGCCGAGCTGCTCCAATCGGACGTCCCCATCGACACAATCGCACGAACAGCACTTCGCCGTGAAGGCGTTCACGTGCTGACCCCAGAACAAGCAATGGGGAAACACTGGGATACTGTTGCAATCTACGGACTCCAAGATGGCTCATGGCCGGATCTACGCCTCGGGCACCGGCTGTTGCGGGGCGACCTCCTCACGGACATTCTCCGCCTCGATTCTGCC
>USHU01000079.1 GCA_900554605.1 uncultured Actinomyces sp. | reverse complement strand
TGATTGAAGACAATTGCGTGGCAATCAGCGAAGAACTGCGTGCTCATTCTTTTGATTCGTGGACGGGGCGGGGAAGTGAAGGGGCGCGCGCAGAAATTGAGCAGATCCGCAATGACTGTCGGATGTGGGCGGCGCTGGCAATCGAAGTGCGCGACCTAGCCGAAATTGAGAGCGTGGCGTTGGGAGGTCAGACATGAATGGGCAGTGCGTGTCATGGATGGTGGTTTCTTCGGATACAACGCGCATTGATACCGAGGCGCTTGTCGGCGACGTTCTATTTCTGCGAAGGATTCGCGAGGCCCTTGATAGTCAGCTTGGCGCGGCACATTCGCTCAATCAGGAGTTGTGTGCACATCAGTGTGGGGGTGTTTTGCAACGTTTGTGTGCCCTCGGTGCACAACTGAGCGAGCAGATTGGTAGTTGTGCGGACAGGCTTGCTTACGTTGCGTCCATCCATGCCGCTGCCGAGGCCGACGCTGCTTCCTATCAGAAGACCGTGCGCAGGCTGGGTGGCAGTATGGGCGAGCTTTCGTGGGCAGGAGGATTGACAGCATCGCGGAAGATCGCAGGCGTGGGGAAATACGTCAATCCTTATGCCCCTTTCCTCTTCGCACCGCTTGGCATCTTTCATGGGATAGCAACTATCAGCGCCCACGGTCTGTCTTTTGTTCGCCAGCCATCAGATGCGTCTTTGGGTTTGCGAACACAAATGGATGTTGCTGAGCTATCGCGACTGGTCAATGAGACTTCAACGCGCTCGGACGTCGAAGTTACTCGAGATGCTGCTGCACAAATGTCGACGCTGTATGCGGCAATGGGTTGGTTGATGTTTGGTCGCCATTCGGGGGTGAGGATTTCAGCGCAGAGCCTTCCCGATGGCGCACCGCCCGGGCCGGCAAGCCGAGTGCTTTCAGGCGTCGCGCAGGGAGGGCGCCCCACCCAATATTGCGGATCTTTCGGTGCGGTCATTTATGCGGTTAATGCTGTGGCGGCTTATCCACCGCATTCTTCCTCTCCTCAGTCGCAAGTCTTGCGCACGCAGACGGATCCTGGGAAGGAAGGGGTCGAAACCCCGCTGAAGGCCTCGGAGGCATTGGAACGTATCGGACAGCTTCGCTCCAGTGCAGACGAGGGGCAAATTGAGATCCTTCAGCACGTGACGGTGGACGCCGATGGGAGGGAACACCGCGCGTGGTCAGTCATGATCAGGGGGACGCAAAAGTGGGGGCCAGGCGAAGACAATCCCCAAGATATGCTGACGAATCTTCAAGCAGTTGGGCAATGCAATTCCGACCAGCTCAGGGCAGTGAAAACTACTATGGATATGGCGGGGATCAAGGCTGATGAGCCCGTTGAATTTGTGGGCCACTCTCAAGGCGGGATCATTGCTGCACAGTTGGCCGCAGATCCGCAGGTGCGCTCGCGCTACTGCGTTGCCTCGGTGCTAACCGCGGGTTCGCCGGTCGCGGGATTCCATCCCGACTCAAGTGTTCCCATGCTCAATATGGAAAACACGCGTGACATCGTCCCCGCACTTGACGGCGGAGCGAATGCTAATCGCGGCCATGCACTGACCTTGCATTTTGATAGTGAGCACTTAGAAAGAAAACAAGGGCAGGACAATCCCATTGCCGCTCACGATATTGCGACCTACACCGAAGCAATTCGAGAGTGCGAATCGGCGGACGCGGGCCGCTATCGCAATATCGAGGACGTGCATCGCTGGGAAGAAGAAAGAAGAACTCGGCTGGGTATCACAGAGGCGACGCGCACGCGTTCCTACATTTTTGATACCCGCCGAGTTTCTTAAGAGAGTGGCTCAAGGCCAGACGGCGCTGGTGAGTTACTTCTTCTTAGCGCCCGTGAGTCCTCCAAAGAGCGAGGAGACAACAGCGGTGATGATGGCACCGATGACGGCCGCGCCAAGGCCAGACACAGAGAAGGGCAGGCCCATGGAGTCTGCAATCGATCCCGCGACCAGGAAGCCAATGCCATTGGTGATCAGTGCGAAAAGGCCGAAGGTGAGGATGTAGAGCGGGAAGGCAAGAATTTGAATGAGAGGCCGCACAATGGAGTTTACGACGGTGAATACCAGTGCAATCAAACCCAAGATGACGACGGTTTCCGTTAGGGATGTACCGCGCGCAATGGTAATTCCCGGGACAAGAGCAGCTGAGACCCATAGGCCCAGCGCCGTTCCAATGAGACGCAGAATAAAGTTCATACGCCCCATTATCGCCGATCGGGTAATAGTCGACTAGGCGACGATTGCCAGGACCGCCGAGAAGAGACAGGCACAGGAGACGTATTCCCCAAGACCGATGATCAGGGGAGGGATCTTGAGGTGCTTGATCTTACGCAGTGCGGGGATAAGGATCGCGCGCAGGGCGATCACGACGAAAGCCAGAAGTACTCCGCCGGGAAGAACATGCATGAGCACTCCGATCAGGCATGCGACCACAAGTGCCAAGTGCCAGGCAACGGAGACGATATACACCGATGGCTTATTTGCCCCGCGGATGAGGGAGCGGACGTAGACGATAGACCCCAGCATGTAGGCGGCGACGGCTACCGCTGCGCACCACAGTTTGTACTGCGAATAGCTCTCTGAGGTAATCCAGATCGACAGGGGGAGGGTGCACGAACTCGCAAGAACGCTCGACACATGGGAGGCAATGGAGCGGCGTCGCTTGCGGAAGGCCTCGTAAGTCGCAACTGCGCAAAAAAGGGTGATGGGAATGATGATCCGTGCGATGGCATGCGGGCGCATGACAATAATCGGAACCCCGCACACGACAGCTATGCTCGCCCAGGTGAGGAAAGCCGGAAGGTAGGTGCGGCGGCGCTTGGGAGAGGCTGACCAGTACAGGCTCAGAGCATGGAAGCTGCAATAGGCGGCGGTCCAGGCTGCAAGGAGTAGGAATTGAATGGGCTGGGGATGGACGGTGCATATTCCGACAGTGATCGGAAGAACGGTCATGATCCAGGCGCCGTGCTCGTTTGAGAGCCACCCGTGCCGGACCAAGCTTCGCATCTTCGAGCCACGTTGATTCATGGGCAACAGTGTAGTGGGCCTATTCACTTAGGGAAACCTAAGAAATGCGCGGAAAATGTGCCCGCGCTCACCGATATCCCATGCTCTGAGATGAAATTTTCGCGAACTGAATTCTCGGCGCAATGTTATAGGTATGTCAACAAACGATACACGCGAAGAAACCGTCCCATCCTCGGTTGCCGCTAAGCCCGAGCTTTCTCAAGAAGATCGTTCTGCCCGCATTGCGGTTACCGTATTTCCGCTCATCATTATCGCGGCATTCGCCCTGGGTCTGATTTTCCCGACCCATGCAGCAAAGCTCGCCTCGGGTGTGAACATCGGCCTGGGCATCATCATGTTCGGCATGGGCTTGACCCTGACCCTTCCCGACTTTGCCCTTGTCGTGAAGCGCCCCCTGCCCGTCATCGTCGGTGTTATCGCGCAGTATGTGATCATGCCTGGAGTCGCCTTCCTTCTGGCCAAGCTGCTCCACCTCGATCCGGCAATTGCAGCCGGCGTCATCCTGGTCGGTTGCGCCCCGGGTGGCACCGCCTCGAATGTCATCTCTTACTTGGCTAAGGGTGACGTTGCACTCTCGGTGACCATGACATCGATTTCCACTCTTCTGGCACCCTTCATGACCCCCCTTCTCACCAAGTGGCTGGCCGGTCAGTACATGCCCGTTGATGCAAAGAGCATGGCGCTCGCAATCGTTCAGATCGTTCTGATCCCCGTCGTCGCAGGCATCGTCGTCCGTATGCTTGCTGGCCGTTACGTTGAAAAGATCCTCCCGGCTCTTCCCTGGATCTCGGTCCTTGGTATCTCCTACGTGCTGGCAGCAGTCGTTGGTAAGTCCGCCGACAAGATCATGGAATCCGCACTCATCGTCTTCATCGTGGTCATCCTTCACAACCTGCTGGGTTACTTCTTCGGATACTTCGCAGGCCGTATCTCGGGCGGCGATTACCGTGCAGCTCGTACGACCGCAATCGAAGTTGGTATGCAGAACTCGGGTCTGGCGGCCGGCTTGGCAACGAAGTACTTCAGCCCCGAGGCCGCGCTTCCCGGCGCAGTCTTCTCGGTTTGGCACAACCTTTCCGGTGCACTCTTGGCCATGTTCTTCCGCCGTTTCGGCAAGCAGGGCTGACCTAGATCTCACCAATAATCCCGCTCTTTGCGGGCACGAAAAAGTGGGCGACGCGCGCGAAATGCTGCGTCGCCCACTTTCATTGTCTGCGTTTACTTCCGGTTTCCCGGACGAGGCGGACGCGCACCTTCCGTAGAGATCCCAGCTGTCACTTGCGGGGTAAGCGGGCGTCCAGCTGCGGTCTCAGCGCGCAAGTGAGCGACGACGGCCTCGAGACTGCCAGAGCCATCGGCGACCGCTTTCTGACGCTGGTAACCCACGCCGACACTGCGCAGCGTGTGGATGAAGTCGAGTTCTTCTTGGCACTGAAGATCGTCAGCGATGGGCTCCAGTTCGCGCACGGTCTCATCAAGAAGATCGTCAATATGCCGTTCGTTGCCGTGGATGTCTTCGATGAGGACGGCATCCATTCCATATCGCGCCGCGCGCCACTTGTTTTCCGCGAGGAACCACGGCGATGTCCTCGGCAGTTCTTCGCCGCGGTCCAGGATGCGTGAGCCATATTCGACGAGGCAGTGGATCAGTGCAGTGATCGCGCCAATTTCGGCAACATTGGAGGCAGAGTCGCATACGCGAACCTCGAGGGTCCCGAGCCTGGGCGAGGGGCGAATATCCCAGCGGATCTCATCGAACTTTGAGATGATTCCGGTCTTCTTCATGTCCTGGGTATAGCCCTCAAGCTCTTCCCACCTGGTGAAGAGCTGCGGAACCCCAGCGGTAGGCAGCTGCTGGAAGACCATCGCGCGGTTGTCGCAGTACCCCGTGTCTGTGCTTGCCCAGTAGGGCGACGAGGCCGAGAGTGCTTGGAGCCTGCCAAGGTGGGTTGCGAGGAACCCAAGTAGTGGAAGAACCTTTGAGCGGTCCTCGATCCCGACGTGGACGTGGGTGCCGAAGAGCAGCATTTGGCGACCCCAAAACTGCGTGCGATTGACGAGTTCTGCATAGCGCTCGGAGTCGGAAACACGCTGATGGGCGGGATTTGCAAATGGGTGCGAACCTGCGCCGGTCAGGTCCACGCGAAGCGCAGACGTCACGGGGCGTAAGAGATCGAGTCCCTCATTGAGATCTGCAATCGCGTCCCTCACTCGGGTTTGTTTGCGCGAGACCAACTCGATCGTGTTTCGCAGCATCTCACCGTGGATGAGAGTGTCGTCGGGATAGCGGGCCGAAATCTCACTGAGAATGGCTTCCGCACACTGGCGTAGATCTTCTGAATCGACATCGATCAGCTGGAGTTCCCATTCCACGCCCAAAGTTGAACGCTCGGACTGAGCAAAAGAAATGGCCATAGCTCCCCCTCGTCAGGCTCGCTTGTAACGGTGGATAAACGATGCCAAAAGGTCGTGGGCGGGTTCTGTATCTGCCGCATCGCAGCGCGCGATAACGGCAGGCTTTTCTTCCGCAGGATAGTAGGTGTCCCCGTAGGTATCAATGCGAAGATGCATGCCTTCACGCGTAATTTCAGGATGGAATTGAGTGCCGTAGATATTGTGGCCCCAACGCAGGATCTGAACGTGGCAGCGTGAACCCGTCGCCAGGAGCTCGGCGCCGGCGGGAATGGCGCCGATAGCATCCGCATGCCCGGTATATGC
>USHU01000078.1 GCA_900554605.1 uncultured Actinomyces sp. | reverse complement strand
TGTTCTTGAACAGCTCGACCTGGTGACCGACTGACTGTCTATGTTCGAACCTCTTCTTCTGGATAGCTTCGGCCGCGCCGCCACGGATCTGCGTATCTCGGTGACTGACCGTTGCAATTTGCGCTGCGTCTATTGCCTGCCCGAGAAGGTTACGGATTGGTTGGATCGCGCCGATGTCCTTCGTCCAGAAGAGTTCCGCCGCCTCGCTAAAATCGCGGCAACGCTCGGGGTCACCCAGGCCCGCATCACCGGCGGAGAACCTCTCTTGCGCCCTGACCTTCCTCAGATTATCGAGGCCGTGCGGCTGGGTTTCGAAGACGCGGGAGTTGAGCCGGACCTTGCTTTAACGACGAATGGAATCGGGCTGGATCGCGTCATTGATTCCCTCGTGGATGCTGGTCTTCAGCGCCTTAATGTCTCGATTGACAGCTTGGATCCTCTCCGTTTTGCCGAACTGGCGCGTCGAAAGCGCTCAAGCGATGTCCTTCGCGGCCTCGATGCAGTTGACGCTTCGGCGCTTCCAGGAACGGTCAAACTCAACACCGTCGTTGTTGACGAGGCGTCTTTGGATGAAATCCCAAGCCTGGTCACTTTTGCCTTGGAGCGTGGCTATCAGTGGCGTGCCATTGAGTTCATGCCGATTGGTCCTTTGGCGGCTTCTTTTTCTTCGCGCCCGACGGCGAAGGATATTCAGCGGGTGTTGCGGAAGAACTTTGAGCTCACGGATATCATCACCGCTGCCTCAGAGCCCGCCCGACGTTGGTCGGTCGCGCCGAGCGATACTCATCCGGGCGGAATCATCGGCGTGATTGCATCAATGACCTCCCCCTTCTGCTCCTCGTGTACGCGTACTCGCCTGAGCGCGGATGGAAAAATCTATTCCTGCCTGTTTAGCGTCGACAGCGTCGATCTTCATACGCCGATGCGCACGGGTGCGAGCGATGATGAGCTCGCTGAGCTGTGGAAGGATGCCATGTGGGCAAAGCCCGCGGGCCATCAGCTCCTCGCTCCGGTTCCCCAGTCCTATTCCATGTCGAAAATTGGAGGTTGAGCATCCCCATGCAGATCACGATCCGTTACTTCGCAGCCGCGTGCCAAGCTGTTGGGCGCGACAGTGAAACGATTGACGTTGCTGAGGATTCGACCGAGAGCATCGTCGATTTGGTCCGACGCTCAACACCGCGCGATATCGACCAACTCCTTGCGGCCTCGTCCTTCTTGGTGAACGAAGAACCCGTTGACGCTCATGCAAACCTGGCCCAGGCTTTGGGCGTGTCTTCCCTCAGCGCCGAGGCCGTGGCGGCTTTGGCGGAGCAAGGCGGGATTCGCCTCGATGTTCTTCCGCCTTTCGCGGGAGGCTGAGAGGCACTTAGGGCGTATTGCTCCACTCGTTATGACCGTCGGCAAAGTACTGATCCTTCCAGATCGGAACGCTTGCCTTGATGTCATCGACGATCTGCGCACACACAGCGAAAGCTTCTTTTCGGTGTGCGCTGTCAACAACGACGAGCAGGGCAACATCACCGATCTCAAGGTGACCGACGCGGTGACGAACATAGATTCCGTCGATCTGCGGATTCCCCAGTGTTTCCAAAGACTTTTCGACACTCGAGCGCAGGAATTTCGCAGCTGCTGGATGCGCGGAATACTCGAGATAGTGGACGCCCTCACCGCCGTCGTGATCGCGGACAACTCCCTCGAAAACGACTCGCGCGCCAGCGTGAGCTGGGATAAGGGGAACTTCCCCCGAGCACATCTCCGTCGGAACAGAGACAATATCGGTATCAATAATCACGGGGTTCCCCTTTTTTAGTCGTCGTGAAGGGACACGGACATGGTAGCGCAGCGAGACATCATGACCGCTCGTATCCCGGGAATTGGGGAGAGTGGCATCGAGAAGATCCGCGCTGCCAAAGTTCTTGTTGTAGGTGCCGGCGGCCTGGGCTCACCCGTTCTGGCATATCTCGCCGCTGCGGGAATCGGAACCATCGGCATCTCAGATCCGGACCATCTTGAAGAGAGCAATCTTCAGCGCCAGGTTATCCACGGCGCATCGCGCCTGGGAATGGTCAAGGCAGAGTCCGCCAAAATGACGGTTCACGCACTCAATCCCGAAATTCGGGTCAACGTCGAGCCAAAGATCATCGACGGACAAAGTGACGAAACGATTGCCGCCTATGATTTCGTCGTTGATGCAACAGATAATTTCACCGCAAAGTACGCGATTTCTGATACCTGTGCACGCGTCGGACGCCCACATATGTGGGGCACTCTCGTTTCAATGTCCTTCCAAGCATCGCTTTTTACCGACGGGGTTACGCTGCGCGATGTTTACCCAGAGCCACCCACTGTCGAGACGATGAGCTCGAAAACCGTCGGAGTCTTAGGAGCGGTTTGCGGGCAGGGCGGATCGGTCCTTGCCACAGAATGTCTGAAGTGGGTGACGGGTGTTGGTGATCTCCTCATCGGGCGTCTTCTCATTGTCGATGCTGCGGCTGGTAGGTGGAATGTCGTCCCCTTCCGTCCCCGCAATAGCCGAGCCACTGCCTCGTCTGTCACTCCCGCCTCGCAGACCCCCGAACCCATCGAATAACGCCATACACTGATCAACAGATACAGAAGTGCCCGAAGGAGAAGGCGATGCAACTTCTTGAAGAATATTTGGATTCAATCCTGGAGCAGGTTCATCCCCTCACCCCCATTGAACTCCCTATCGAAGAGGCACTCGATCATGTCCTGGCGTGCGATCTTGAAGCACGCGTGGCCGTTCCGCCTTTTTCCAACTCGGGCATGGATGGTTTCGCCATCTACCTTGATGACCATTACGAGGCCTCACCTGAGACTCCCCTAACCCTGCCGGTTGCCGGAGACATTGCGGCCGGAGACAATACGGATCACGTTCTTGAGCCTGGAAGTGCCTGGCGAATCATGACGGGAGCCCGCGTCCCCAAGGGCGCGAACACGGTCGTCCCCGTTGAAGACACCTCGGAAGAACCCGGACCCCATCCGCTTCCGAAGAGCATCAGTATTTACGCTCCCATCAAAGTTGGCGCCCACGTCCGCGTCCAGGGCGAAGACTGCTCTCCCGGCGATACCGTCTTACGAGCAGGCGATGTCCTTACCCCCGCTGCCATGGCCTCGGCAGTGTCGGTGGGATACGCAAAGGTCAGGGTGTACCCCAGCCCACGCGTTGCCATCGTTTCAACCGGTGACGAGCTGCGCGCACCCGGCGAAGACCTCAAGGGGGCGCAGATCCCTGATTCCAACTCCGTCATGATTGCCGCCTTGGCGCGCCGCGCCGGTGCCCAGGTCGCGGGCGTTTTCCGCTCAAATGATGATCCGGCACAGTTCGCGGATGTTCTCCAGCGCGCTGGCGAGGTTGCTGACCTCATCATCACCTCCGGGGGCGTCAGCGCAGGCGCCTACGATGTGGTCAAGGAAGTCGGCTTGGGACAGGGCGTCGAATTCGTCCGCGTCGCAATGCAGCCCGGAAAACCGCAGGGTTTCGGTGTTCTTCAGGCAGCGGATGGACGCGAGGTCCTTCTTGCAACCCTCCCGGGTAACCCCGTTTCTGTGTTCGTTTCATTCCACATGTTCGTTCGACCGATTTTGGCCAAACTCACTGGTCGCGACGGACACGAACTGCTGCGCCCCATCGTTGTCACTTCGCCGAATGGCTGGCGCTCGCCGGCCGGAAAGCGTCAGTTGGTTCCAGTCGTTCTCTCCGAACCCGATGGCCCCGAACAAACCCCGGTTGTTGTTCCCACACACAAGCTGGGGTCGCGCTCGCATCTTGTTGCTTCTTTGCACTCCGTGAACGCACTGGCCATTGTCCCCGAATATGTCACCTCGGTTGAACCCTGGTCGATTCTCACCGCAATTCGTGTCTGAAAGAAGAATCATGAGCGATACGCATCCCTTCACTCACCTCACCGAACGCGGCGAGGCACACATGGTTGATATCACGGCGAAAACTCCGACCGTCCGCCAAGCGCGAGCCCGTGGATTCGTCGAGTGCTCGCCTGCCATCATGAGCGCCCTTCGCGACGAGTCAGTACCAAAGGGCGATGTCCTTGCTGTCGCACGCATCGCTGGAATCCAAGCTTCAAAGCGCACTCCCGATTTGTTGCCTCTGGCTCACCCCATCGCCGTTCACTACTGCGCGGTTGACCTTTCCTTGGCGGAGGACGGGGTTGAGATTCGCGCGACCGTGCGCACGGCTGACCGGACGGGCATTGAGATGGAGGCCCTCACAGCGGTCACCGTTGCGGCTTTGACCGTCATCGATATGGTGAAGGGCGTCGACAAGATGGTTGCCATTCGCGAATGCTACGTCGAGGAAAAGAGCGGCGGCCGGAGCGGAACATGGACTCGCTCAGCGCGTTAATTGTCCTGGGCGGAGGCGACGGAAAGCGCCTAGGTGGAGCGTCAAAACCGGACTTGGTCATTCAAGGTCGGCGAGCACTGGAGTGGGCGCTGATTTCTCAGCCGAATATTCCACATGTGTGCGTTGTTCCTGAAACTGTCACTGTCCCCAGTGACGTTATTCGGGCGATGGAAGATCCGCCAAAATCCGGACCTGCAGCCGGGTTCTTGACCGGTGTCGATGCAGTGAAGAGGATCCTCGGGGATGCTTATGCGATGCCGCGCTGGATTGGCCTTGTTCCCGTGGACGCTCCCCTTGCATCCCTGTGCTTTCCTCGCCTTCTCGAGGCCGTGGCTCATTTGGCGGCGCAAGGAAAGCACGTGGATGGCGTCAGTGCATGCGCCGATGGTTACCGTCAAAATCTCATCGGAATTTTTTCGCTCGAGGCAGTGAGTCGCTTCCCCGCGAGTGAGTGGGTCAATCGTTCGATGCGTTCGCTGCTTGCCGAGCTCAATACCGTTGATATCGAAGTCCCGGCATCGTGGGTCGCTGATATTGATACTCCCCTTGATTTGCAGCGCGCACAGACATACGCAATAGACGGGGAGCTTCGCACAGAAGGAGAAGGCTCAAGTGAGTGAATCGATTGAAATTCCCGGTTCGGGGAGTTTAGAGACGCTTCCAGCTCTGGAGCACCTCGATCTTGTGGCTGAGCCAGTCGCGCGTGCGCTCACCGCGCTCGAAGCGGCCAACCCCGCGGTGGCCTCGTCAGCGCGAGTAAGTGAAGTTGACCCAGAACTGGCCGATACGGAAGTTCTCACCCAAGCTTTCGGGATGGATCTTGCACTGTCTTCGAATTGTATTTTGGTTGCGGGCAAGCGCGCGGGTGAAGAAAGAATCGCAGCGTGTGTTGTACGCGCAACGACCAACGCTGATGTCAATCACGTGGTGAAGAAGCTTCTCGACGTACGGAAAGCCTCGTTTTGGCCGCAAGAACGCGCAGTCGAGGCCTCGGGGATGGAATACGGAGGGATCACTCCGATTGGCATCCCCGAGGCCTGGCGGCTGTTAATCGATTCGCGTTGCGTGCAGGGATGGTCCTGCATCGGCTCGGGACTGCGCCGCTCAAAGCTCTTCGTTCCCGGAGAACTCCTTGCCGCGCTTCCGGGCGCTGAAATCGTGGAAGGCCTGGGAATTTAGACGATTTCGGGGAACCAGATGCCGATCTCGCGCAGCGCGGATTCGGGCGAATCTGAACCGTGAATGATGTTCTCCATGTTCGGCGTATCCCAGGCGCGTCCGAGGTCCCCGCGGATGGTACCGGCGGGAGCGGTTGTCGGATCGGTCGAACCCATCATGGTGCGCATGCCTTCAATGACGCGCTGGCCTTCAACAATGATGGCAACCAGCGGACCCGCACTCATGAAATCAAGGAGTCCTTCGAAGAATGGCTTACCCGCGTGGTCACGGTAGTGCTCTGCGAGGATTTCGCG
>USHU01000077.1 GCA_900554605.1 uncultured Actinomyces sp. | reverse complement strand
ACTCAATACGGTCCTCAGCGCGTTCAAGCTCTGCCTGAGCGCGGCCGACTAATCCATTGATCGCCAACTCGTCATAACCGTCAATAACTGTGACAAGGGCAGAACTCAAGGAGCTACGTGCCTCAATACCTTCGACTTGAGCAGTTCGCTGTGCGCGAGCGGTGACAAGAGGAGCGAGCACACCCGAAGCGATAAGACACAGTGCCAAGATCACTGCCGCCCCCGGTGATAAGAGCGCCAGGGCCCCGACGGTTCCACAGCCAACAATGGCTGCGACCCCGGCCGGAAGAGCCGATTTCACGATAAAGTCGCCGACTTCATCAACATCGGAACCGATGCGTGCAAGAAGGTCTCCGCGACGCAGGGAAGTGACGTGGCTCAGATCTGCCTGCGCAATTTGGTCATAGAGGTGCAGACGAAGGTGATCCATTCCCTCGAGAGCGACTCGATGGGAGACAAGGCGTTGAATGTAACGCAGGAGTGCACGTGAGACACCGAAGAGGCGCACCGATGTAGCGGCAACGGAAAGAACCAGAACAGGGGGCATCTGGGAAGCACGCGCAATAAGCCAAGCAGAAGTGGCACCAAGTGCAATCGAGGACCCAATGCCCAGACTTGCAAGAAGGAGAGCAGAGACAAAACGCCATTTGTCAACGCGCAGCAAAGAAATAGCCCAGCGCAGGGAGGAACGTTCTTGAGGAGTGAGGATCCGCATAACTACTTGCCTCCTTCCGCTTCTTCGAGTTCTTCTTCGTTCATCTGCATGCTGTGGATCTGAATAATCTGATCTGCTGCCTCGATTAACGCCTGTCTGTGCGCGATAGCGATCACCGTTCGGCCTTGCCCGCGCAGGGTTTCAATCGCGCGGAGAACAACTTCTTCACTGGCGGCATCGAGGTGCGCGGTTGGCTCATCCAAAATCACGATGGGCGTGGTGGCTACAAGCGCGCGAGTCAGGGCAAAACGTTGTCGTTGCCCAACGGATAGGCCAATCCCTCCCTGGCCAATAGGGGTATCCCACCGAAGAGGAAGCGAATCGAGAACGTCGCTGAAAGCACACAGGGAGGCTGCGGCCTCGAGATCATCATTCGAGGCCGGGGGAAGCTGCTCGCGCAAAGTTCCCGGAATCAAAGTGGGGTGTTGCGGAACCCAGGTGATGGTCTTCCACCATTGCTCGCGACTAAGAGTACGCACATTGATATCTGCGCCCGAGGCTTGAGTGCGTAAACAAATCTCGCCGTGATCTGGATCGATGAGCTGCATCAGTGCATAGATCGTGCTGGTCTTTCCTGCGCCCGACGGCCCGACGAGGACATTGAGTTTGCCCGGAAGGACAACGGCATTGGCGCAGGCCGGTGCCCACACGCCGCGAGCAGCAATCGAAAGATCGCGGATGACAATCTGCGTCCTCGACCAGTCAATTGAGTCGAGAGTAGAGGGGGACAGTGAATCTTCGTCAGTGACTGCGGAGGTTTCGAGGATGTCAAAGGCTCGCTCGGCTGCTGCGACACCGTTCGCGGATGCATGAAATTGCGCACCAACCTGGCGAAGAGGCTCGAATACCTCTGGGGCTAGCATGATGACCGCGAGGCCCGTGAAGAGATCGACGTTCCCGAAAACCATGCGCATGCCGACTTCAACGGCGACCAGCGCGACGCATAAGGTGGAGAGGAATTCAAGAACAGCGCCCGAGAGGAAAGCAACGCGCAAAGTCCCCATAGTTGCTCGCGTGTTCGAGGCGGACAGCGCGGCAAGATGCTTTCGAGGGGCACCTTCGCGACCGAGTGCTCGAAGGGTGGGTAATCCGGCAATGAGATCAAGCATCTGCGCACCGAGCTGTTGCATTGATTCAAGCTTTGCTGAGGATGCATCCTGCGTGAAACGGCCGATTAGCGCCATGAAAATGGGAATTAAAGGAACGACGATCGCTGCAATGAATGCCGACCAAAAATCCAGATAGAGAATCGTGGCCAAAGCGAGGGGAGTGACGGTCGCAGTAAGGACGAGCTGGGGTAGATAGTCGACGAAGTAGGGAGAGAGATCACTTAAGCCCCGCGTGAGAAGTGTCGAGGCCTCGCTGCCGTTTGTTGCTCGCCAACGTGGACCCAATTGCGCGATGTGGTCGATGACGCGTGCACGTAACTCGCGGATCGTTCGGTCTGCAGCGCGGTGGCCTAGGGCCTCGCGAATCCCGATGAGGGCTGCTCGGAGTGCAACTATTACGGCGAGGATGCACAAGGGCATGCGCAGTTGTGCAAGAGTTGCCCCAGAAGTGACCGCGGGGGATAGAGCTGCAGAAAGCGCAAGAGTCTGTGCGATCACAAGGAGCGCCGTCAAAATGCCAAGAATCGAAATGACGATGATGTGGCGACGGGCGCTTCGTGCGTATTTGAGCAGTCGAGGGTCCAGGGGGCGCATTCCTCTATTTTCTTTCCTTTGAGGGGGAGATGCTCGCTGAAAAAACTGGTGGCCCCGGTTTCCCGAGGCCACCAGCTCTGCGGGGATCAGCCCGCGAGGAAATTCTGATCCAGTCTGATCTTGTCGAAGATCAAACCGGTGTCCGTTGACACGTCCTTTGTTGAAACGCGTGAACGGAACTTCCAGTAGGACCACGCGGTGTAGACAAGAACCACGGGGACCAAGCAGAGAGCAACGATCGACATAACGATCAGCGTTCCCTGGGTCGAGGATGCCTGCTCGATGGTCAGTGAGTAAGCGGGGTTGATACTCGACTTCATCACCGCGGGAGCCATCGCAGAGAAGATCCACGCGACGGCACCTGCCATTGCAACGCAGGAGAAGAGGAATGCCAATCCTTCACGACGCAGCGCCTTCTGGGAGAAGGCTGCCTGGGCGATCAAGCACAGGGCTGCAACGAGAAGCGGGAGCCATGCGAAGACATTCGTCGAGTATGCGAATTGTCCCCAGATCACCCAGATTGCTGCCAGAGCGGTGGCCGCAACCGAAGCGGGAGCCGCAAATGTATTTGCTCGCTCGCGCAAGTCGCCTTCGGTCTTGAGTGCCAGGAATTGTGCACCGTGTGCCAAGCACAGGGCAACCAGTACGACTCCACCAAGGAGGGTGTAGGGGGTGAGGAGAGAGAAGAACCCGCCGGTGAGCTGGTGAACAGCCGTTGCCAAAGATGCAGGAACATCCTCGGGGGCAACCACCGCGTTGGTGCCGTGGGTGACAACTTCGATCTTCATTCCCTGAACCAGGTTGGCGAAGGCAACACCGAAGAGGAGCGGAACGAGGAGAGCTGATACTGCGTGGGGACGATCCCAGACGCTGCGCCACTTCTCGGACTTGATCTTCGAACGCCATTCAACTGCGCACACACGCACGATGAGAGCGAGGAGGATCAGGAAGAGTGCCAAGTACATTCCGGAGAACATCGTGGCGTACCACTCGGGGAACGCCGCGAAGGTTGCTCCACCGGCGGTGAGAAGCCAAACTTCATTGCCATCCCAGTGGGGGCCAATGGTACGGAGCGCTTGAGTACGCTCGCGATCGTCGCGGGCGAGGAATCCTTGGAGCATTCCAACGCCGTAGTCGAAGCCCTCGAGAACCAGGTACATGGTCCACAGGACGGCGATGAGGATAAACCACAAAATACTAAGTGTCATGGGTCTTCCTTTCCTCAGTAACCGAAGGAGAGTGCGCCAGCGGTCGCTTCCTCATCGGATGCGTCCTTGGAGCGGGAGTGGAGGCCTTCGGCGGCGTAGCGCTTCATGAGGATGAACCAAATGACGCCGAGGACTGCATAGACGAGCGTGAAGACAACCATCGAGAAGAGAACCTGCCAAGCAGGGACAGCGCTGGAGACACCAGCGGAAGTCATCATCATGACCGAGCCGATGGGATCGCCGCTTTCAAGTCCTGCGAGGTTAGGAACAACAACCCAAGGCTGGCGTCCCATTTCAGTGAAGATCCAACCGAAGGACGCAGCCAGGAAGGGCATCGGGATGGAGACAAGCGCGAAAGTTCCCAATGCCTTCGATGCGGAAACCTGTCCCTTGCGTGTTGCCCACAGGCCCCACAGCGCCAAGAGAGCTGAGAAAGCACCCAGGCCGATCATGATTCGGAAGGACCAGAAGGTCACCATCTGCGGGGGACGGAAATCATATTGGGATGCATCACCATAGGTCTTGACGAAGTCTGCATTCGAGTTCAGGAGTTCGACCATGCGCTTTTGCTCGTCGGCAACGCCCTTGACGTTAGCCGAGAAAGAATTGTGCGACATGAAGGCGGCAACGCCGGGAACTTCGATGAACTTGGTGGGTTGAGCGCCATCCTCACCCAGCGGGCATTCGCCGAACTGTGCAACGGTGAATGCCGCGCCCTGAGTATCGACACAGACACCTTCTGCAGCTGCCATCTTCATGGGCTGAATCTCGACCAGCTCCTGGCCTTGGAAGTGGCCGGTTGCTGCAGTTCCGATTCCACCGATCAGGATGACGGCGAGGCCGAAGCGCGCGATCGGGCGCCACATGCGTGCGGCTTCCTTTGCGCCTTCTTCACCGCCGAGGCGCTTTGCGCGAGTCATCCACCACACGGAAAGACCTGCAACGAAGGTACCGGCAACGAGCCATGCGGAGGTAATGACGTGGGTGTATTCCCACACAAGAACCGGGTTGGCAACGACCTTGAGGAAGCCTGCGGCTCCATCCAGTTCTGCGCGACCGGTTTCGGGGTTGAATCGTGCGCCTACGGGGTGTTGCATCCAGGAGTTTGCTCCGAGGATCCACAGGGCGGAGATCATGGTTCCGATCGATGCCAACCAAATGCAGGCAAGGTGCCAGCCCTTGGAGAGGCGTCCCCAACCGAAGATCCACAATCCCAGGAAGGTTGATTCAAGGAAGAAGGCCAAAAGGGCCTCGACAGCGAGCGGAGCACCGAAGATGTCGCCAACGTAGCGGGAATACTCCGACCAGTTCATGCCGAATTGGAATTCCTGCACGATACCGGTGGCAACACCGAGGGCGAAGTTGATCAAGAGCAACTTGCCGAAGAAACGGGTTGCCTGAAGCCATTCCTCTTTACCTGTCTTGTGCCACACGGTCTGCATAATTGCGACCAGGAGCGACAGACCGATGGTGAGAGGAACCAAGACGAAGTGGTAAACGGTCAGGATACCGAATTGCCATCGTCCCAGTGTCAGCGCATCGAGTGCAGCTGGAGCAAAGGTCATGGTCATAATCCTGTCTCAGGGAAATTGTGTTCAGGGTGTGTCATAAGTTCGTCACAGATGTGGCAAAACTTTAACGACGTTGTGTCAACAAATATAGAACGCAACCGTCTAAAATGCTGCTTTTCTGAATAATCAGGGCACTGTGTCGTTTTCTTCAGCGGCTCCATGGGTGACGCATTGAGCTCGGCGCGAACCGCCGAATGGCAGCTCAAGCATGCCTGCGCACCCTATGAGACAATAGGGAAGACGAAATGGTTGGAGCGCACTCTCTGATCATCACAGCGCATGTTTCTATGAGAACGCGCATGCCTGTGGTCGCCTCATGCGACTTCGAAGAGACTTCCGCTTAAACGCGTGTAAATACAGACCCAGCAGTGCGAGCTCGGTCAACATACTGACATTGTGAAAGAAGAGGCCATGCCTGAAACGCCAGCAGCAACCCTGCTTTTCCAGGCTCCGACATTCCAGGAACCGACTTTTTCTGCACCGCCAAGTGTGCCCCAGCAAGAAAGTGAAGAAAAACCTCAGCGTCGTTCGCGCACCCGCGCGGCGCGAAGCGAAGAAAGCACTGAGGAAACGACGCCGAAGAAGCGTACTCGTACGCGCAAGAAGGTAACCGAGGAAGAAGCTTCCGCCGAACCCGCGCAGACGAAGCGTCGTCGTACCAAGCGTAAGGAAACGGAAGAAGAAGCTCCGGCCTCGGAAAAAGAAGCGGTAACGCAGAG
>USHU01000076.1 GCA_900554605.1 uncultured Actinomyces sp. | reverse complement strand
ATCATCACCCCCAGCGAAGACCAGCTTCCTGTCGATCCTTCATCGGATACCGCTCCCGGTTACACCGAGGATCAGCGCGGCGTCGCCGGTGGTTTCGTCGGTGAACTCGACATCATGGATACCTGGGCAACTTCTTCCCTCTCCCCGCAGATTGCCTGTGGTTGGCTTGAGGACGAGGAGTTGTTCTCACGTACCTACCCGATGGACTTGCGTCCGCAGGGTCAGGACATCATTCGAACCTGGCTGTTCTCAACGGTCGTCCGTGCAGATCTGGAATTCGGTGCACTCCCCTGGGCACACGCCGGTCTTTCCGGATGGATCTTGGACTCGGATCACAAGAAGATGTCGAAGTCTAAGGGCAATGTTGTGACCCCCATGGGTCTTCTCGAGAAGTTCGGCTCGGACGCGGTGCGTTACTGGGCGGCCTCTGCTCGACTGGGCCTGGATGCTGCTTTCGACGAATCGCAGATGAAGATTGGCCGCCGCCTGGCCATCAAGGTGCTCAACGCTTCGAAGTTCGCTCTCACGATGGGTGGAGACGCAGATCTGGATCTGGATATCACGCACGTTGTCCAGCCCCTCGACCGTTCGATGCTTGCTGCGTTGCGTGAGGTTGTCGCCTCTGCGACCGCCGCTTTGGAAAACTACGAGCACGCGCGCGCACTGGAAGTTACCGAGTCCTTCTTCTGGACCTTCTGTGATGACTACTTGGAGCTCGTGAAGGAACGCGCCTACAACCGCGAGGGCAAGTGGAGTGATCAGGCTTCGGCTTCTGCCCGCGCAGCGCTGGCGATCGCCATCGATACTTTCGTTCGTTTGCTTGCTCCCTACCTGCCCTTCGTCACCGAAGAGGTGTGGAGCTGGTATCGCGAAGGTAGTGTCCACCAGGCTGCATGGCCGACCACCTCCAACCTTGAGGTCACCCCTGATGGGAGTATTGAGGGCGCGATCGAGGACGCTTCCAGCGTGTTGCTGGGCGTTGCCTCCGAGGCACTCGTGGTCCTTCGCCGCGTGAAGTCCGAAGCAAAGGTTTCCCCCAGGACCCCCTTCCTTGAGGTGACGGTATCTGCTCCCGAGCAGATGATCCCCCTGCTTGAGGAAGTTCTGGAAGACCTTGCAGCCGCGACGAAGATCCAGGGTCCTGCCCACTTCGAGGCCTCGGCAGACTCTACCGAAGATGAAGGCACCATCCGTGTCGCTTCCTTCGAGTTGGGCGAAGCCCCGGCTAAGAAGAAGAACTAAGTTCTAGGTATAAAGGTGTGGGCCCGGCAGCTGCCGGGCCCACACCTTTATACGAAGGAAAGACCTATTGGAGGTTTTCCTGGTTGTCGTTCACATGGGCACGAAGGCCGTAGCGTTCTTCTTGGCGACGGCGAAGAAACTGCTGAACCCCTAGTCCCACAAGAGGAATGTATTCGTCACTCTCTTGGGTATAGCCCTTTGCAACCGCCCAGCCCCAGATCCGCGAGCATTGGATGACAGCATCTCGTTCAGTTTTGACTGAATCCACTCCCCTGAAGGTAATAGGAAGTAACGCAGAGGAACCGTCTGGGCGAATGACCTTCACTTCAGCTGTCTGAAGACCTCGACCTATCTGGTTCACAAGGCGAACATACAAACCCGTTCGCGAGTGCGGCCACGGAATCTGTATTTTCCTTGACAAGATCGACAGGGTGATCCCTTGGGAGTCGAGACAATCTGTACTTGGGAAATAAAGGAAACCATGAATAATGAGAAAGACGATGATCACCAGATCGACCCCTAGCATGAAGGACCAGATCAATGGATGATCCGCGTCAATGACCGCGTCTGTTCCTTCGGTCAGCATCGTTGGGAACGGCAGAGAGAGAAAGAGCGCTAAACACCACGACAAAATCACCATAAAGGTCGAGCCTTTTTCGAAGACTATTCTCTCTGCTTCAAGAGGAATAGGCTTCTCGTCGTTTTGGTCGTAGTAGTAGTCACCGTCTACAACCGTCCCGTTCTTCGAGGCAATTTCTTTCTGAGGCTCGATGCGCTCCCCAGCACCGGGAGGAAGCGATACTCGAGAAGAATCCTCAGCAGGCTGAGGAGCGTAAGGATTACTCATCTATTGATTGAAGTTCTGGCGAAGACCGTAGCGTTCTTCCTGAGACTGACGAAGCGCTTGGTGAATTCCGACTCCCGAGAGAGGAATGTACTCCCCCGTTTCAACGGTGTAGCCTCTTGCAACGCCCCAATCCCAAATGCGCGAGCACTGAACGACGCCTCTCCATTCCAATTCATCGGAGTTCGGACCGGTGAACACAATCCCCAAGGGAATCTGCATTCCCTCAGCACTGATCAGCTTCACGTCGAAGGTTTGCATCATCCGAGCACTCGCCGAAGCGGCGTTTCCAGCCCGCGTGTTACGGACGTAGAAACTGGTACGCGAATGAGGCCAGGGGAAGCGCTTCGAGCCAAAAATGCTCGTGACATAGAAGCCTTGGTGGTCGATGTAGTCTTTGCGGGGCATCATTGTCAGCCCAGCGACAATCAAGAGGGCCCCGATCAGGAAGCAAAGAATCATTGCAACAACAGACTGTTCAGTGCGCACGGAATTGACACACGCAAGGAGGAAAACCCCGCCCAACACGAAGGCTACGATTGCTTTCGTCCACGAGCCTTTTTCAATGATCAGCCGGTTAACCACTGTGGGAATCGGACGATCATCAAACTTATCGAAATAGTAGTCACCGTTTTCAATTCTGCCGGTTGCTGGCACAGTTCCCTGCGGGATTGCCTGTCCACTCATGGGCGGCAGGCTCGGCGGCATCGTCGGTTCACTCATTTTGTCCTCCTCAAATGTGTTTCAACATTTTTATACTACAACGGTTTTGAGAGAGGACCTTTCGCTCAGAACATATGAGTTTTAAGGCACAACTGGCAGTTTTTCTTGAACTGAGCACCTACTTACAGATAGCATTTCTCGGTATTGTGCTCAGACAACTTGCTGAGTATTGAAGGTATTGGAGGCACGTTATGTTCAGGCGTTCACAGCGAGGGTGGAGCATCATTGCTGCCCTTGCCACCGCAAGCGTTGCAATGGGTATTGTTGGGGTCTCCACCGCGCAACTTCAGGCTCAGGCGGATGAAGAACACGTCCCGGACTTAATCCTCTTGAAGGACGCGGCCCACGTCCAGATGTCTGGCGGGCAGCCCGTCTATGACGAATTCGGCCTCCCGATTGGCCTTGATTCGACCGCAGATGCCCCCATTGGACAGTTCGAGGTCGGTGACTACGTTGTTTACCGTATCAATGTCCTGAATCGCAATTACCCCTGGGTGAACAGCTTTACCGTTTCGGACTTCCTTCCCGAAGGGGTGACCTATCAGAACTCCTGGACACGCAGATGCGTCCACATGGTTACGGCTCCAACCGACCACCTGTGGGTTCGCGAGAGTCAAAGCGTGAACCCCGATGAGAGTCTGTACCCAGACAGCCCGATCACTTTCCCCTGTCGCGCACCTGAAGAACACTCTTCAGGGACCTACGATCACTGCAGTGGAACATGGACGAGTAGCACTGAGTCTTTTTCTCAGGGCGCATACTCCACTTTGTTCATCCTTGGACGTGTCGACAAGAAGGGCGCAGGAAAGACGATTTCCAACACTGCTCGTTTAACGGAGGTCTCTCCACAAAATTCAAAGCTCTCCGTTGACTCATGGACCGCAGATATTACGGTTGCACCTCTTGCTAGCGGCGCACAGGTTGAGGAGATCGCTGATCCATCACCCTGCTCAACACCGACGCCTTCAGATTCCCCCACGTCTTCGCAGCCCTCACCGTCGGTGAGCACATCCTCTCCTTCCGCGGCCACAAGTGCCCCCACTACCACGCTTAGCGCTAGCGAGGCCTCGGCAATGACAAGCGCGACAGTAGCCTCTCGCGCACCGCAGACAACCACGCTCGCACGGACGGGTGTTCCCCTCGCTCTTCTTGGGGGAATAGCGCTACTCACCACTATTGCAGGATCATCTTTCGTCTCGAGCAGGCGTAAGCTCGATTAAACCCCCGTTTACAGAAGGACCGACATACCATGACACTCCGTCATTCTCGACGCCGCAGTTTGTGTGCAGCACTCCTCAGTGCCTGTGTTGCACTCGGAATTGTCGGTGTTTCAGCATCCAAGTTCCAGGCCAACGCTGACCCAAACCAGGGCGCTGATCTTATTGTCTTGAAGGACGCTGCCCACGTCCAGATGTCTGGCGCACAGCCTGTTTATGGCGCGAACGGACTGCCCATCGCTCTCGATTCGACGGCTAATTTCCCGATTGGGAACTTTAACGTTGGCGACTATGTTCTTTACCGCGTCAACATTCTTAACCGTGGCGTTGGCACAGTGACAAACATCAATGTGAAAGACCTACTGCCCGAGGGAATCACCTACCAGAATTCGTGGACTCGACTGTGCAATAACGAGATCCTTGCCTATCCTCCGGTCGATCACCTCTGGATCCGGGAAGGACACGACTTTGATCCGAACCCAGACGACGGCCTCATTCGAGACTTCACTTTCCCCTGTACTGATGCCAAGACTTTTGGTTCCTATGATCACTGCACTGGAATCTGGGACGGCGGCGCAGGGCAGCTCGATTTCATGAACTACACGACGCTGCATGTGCTGGGACGCGTGAATGAAAAGGGCGCTGGGGCAACCATCTCTAACACCGCCGCACTCACGGGATTTACCGGTACTAATGCGCAGTCCTCTGCAGACTCTTGGACCGCCGATATCACCGTCGCTCCACTGACTGCTGGAACACAAGTCGATCCAATCCTCGACCCCTCGCCGTGTGCAACCCCCACCCCCTCGCCTTCTCCGTCCGTTAGCTCAACAACACCTACCGCAAGCACTCCTACGGCTTCAGTGAGTACAAGCGCTGCATCTCCCTCAGCCAGTGAGTCAACGACGGTTTCGGCAAGCGCAAGCACGAGATCGGCAGGGGCACAGACTAGTGCTTCGACCCCGTCAAAGCCGACGCTCGCACGCACGGGTGCCCCGATTGCTTTCCTCGCTGGAGCAGCGGCACTGAGCGCGAGTGCAGGCGCTGCATTGCGCAAGCGCAAGCGCGGCTAGAAGTTCCTCCACTCAATTGCGGTCTATGCGAAGCGTAGGCCGCAATTTTTCTGAACGAAGAGCGAGTAATAGGACAAAACGTATTGGTCGGAGGTTAGTCCCAAGGAACACTGGAAAACAGCTTTAAAACTACTCTATGCGGAGAAATTTGACCATAAGCGATTGGTGTACGACATTGCATATACCAGTATTGGCGCAGCTGTAGTGGAGGATTTCTATGACAAGAACATTGTGTTCTTGCAGTTCTGCTTCGAAAGAAAGCTACTTGTAAAAAACCCTCTAGATCAGCAGAACCGTATCCTTCAAATGGTATATCTAAACAAAGACCTGACTGAAACAGGCCAATATATATTTCCAAAACTACTACAAAAATTTCTCATTTATGTAGATAGAAACGGGAAAACCAGTTTGGAATCCATGTTGAAACGCTGGTATAATAGCCTGGTTCTCCATAAAAACTAATTCTAAGGAAGATATACCACATTTTAACGTTGAAGTGTGAATGAGTTTAGAAGTTTTTATCAACACTTTTGTCTTATGGCCCGAAAAACAAAATGGATGCCACCTGTAATGTACAGGATAGCATCCATGTGTTCCGCTTAATTCATAACATGTATCCAGGATTCTGGGTACATATCACGTTTGGCTAGGGATTTTTTATTAATTATATCTATATTGACAATCAAATTTTACGGCCTTAATGCAGTAATAGGTACAACATAAACCCCATCTGGTCTAAGGTAATCCGCATTTGTTAAACCGCAAATTACACATAAAGCAGTTGGTGGCTTTCCTTTGAGATCTTCATTGAAACTCTTTGTAATATCTA
>USHU01000075.1 GCA_900554605.1 uncultured Actinomyces sp. | reverse complement strand
TGGAGGCTCTCTACGCAAAGACAATCTTCTTGCTTTCACAGGAAATTCGTGGCGGTGAGTTCGCACAGTGGATGAACCGGTCTATTGCCGGAGAGGTCAATCTCCCAGCTATTGCCTAGTTGACCTGCACGTTTGCCCAATCAACAGGCGCTCCGTAAGCAGCTTCAAAAACTGACCACTCAATACAAAACGTATTGGATACACAAATAAATGCGGGGTGTTCTGTTTTAAAACACCCCGCATAAAGATAAGTTTTCCTTAAGAAAACTCAGCGATTCTCTTTTTCGAATTGCTCAATAATTGCCGTCGGAATACGTCCGCGTTCACTCAAAGAAATTCCTTTTTCGCGTGCCCAGCGTCGCACCTGCGAACTCTTTGATTCAGGGGCAGCAGACTGACCCGCACGACGACTATTCAATCGCCCACCAACCCTACGGGCGGCTGAGATCCAAGGGGAGAGTACCCGCTCAAACTCTTCGGCGTTTTCGTTCGAAAGGTCAATCTCGTACGATACACCTTTGAAGGCAAAAGAAATGGTTTGTTCGGCAACTGAGCCGTCACGGTCGTCGACTAATACAACAACTTTTTTCTGCACAGTTTTCACCTTTCGAAAACTCATCAGCTTGGGAGAGAAATAAGCTCTCTTCAATCAAGCAATGCACATTTAATCAAAAGTTATCACATTCTATGTGGGGACTAATAATCCGCTAAGGGGCCAATTTTGCTGTCTCAATTTCGCTTTTGGGCGTTGAACGGCCTGGTCAAAGTCTATAAACTGTCCTTTTGTTAGAGAATCCTCGGTGTTGAACGCAAAACGGAGAAGGGACATGAACCAAGAAAAGCGTGCTCGCGAGATCGAACAGTTTTTTATTACTATTACTAGGGCTTCCGCGGCTCTTGAGGTTGCACTCAAGCGCGATTTCGGACTGTCGCTCGGCGAGTACCGCGTCCTTGACGAGGTTGCGTCAACCGGTGAAATCGGAATCCGAATGGGAGAACTTGCCCAATCGGTCATTTTTAGTCCTTCGCGATTGACCCACACCTATCGCCGCCTTGCCAGCCGCAATCTCGTCGTGCGCACTCCCTACGAGTTCGACCGCCGTGGCGGCACAATCACAATCACGGATGCAGGCAAGGAACTCATCGCCAAGGCGCAGCGCGTTGAACGAGCGCTTCTTCGCGACATCATCAGCGATGACATTTCCGACGAAGACCTCAGCGTAATCATTCGCGTGAGCTCAGATGTGAACACGCGTTTGGACGAAGTCGAGAAACGTCACTAGTCTCAGGAACTGTGAGTACACTCGGTTTCCCAATCTCTGCACAATCTCCCCGCCTTCGAATGGGACTCGCGGTTGCGATTACCGCAACTGCTGCAGGGCTTGTGGGCGCCGGGTGTTCGCATCTTCTCCACATCATTGAGCACCTTGTTTTCGGTCACTTCGATGGCACGCTTCTTCAGGCGATCTCTTCAGTTCCCTGGTGGCACCGTGTCCTTGCTTTAAGCGGAGCTGGCGTTCTCGGCGCATTGTCCTGGTACCTCTACTCCCGCATGGGCGGAAAGCCAGTCTCTCTTCCAAAAGCCGTCGACGGCCAGAAGATGCCTTTTTGGTTCACGCTCTGGCACTCACTGAATCAAATCCTCATTGTGGGGATGGGTGCTTCCATCGGACGAGAAGTCGCTCCCCGCGAAATCAGCGCCTCCCTTGGGGGGAAAATTTCTGACCTCCTCGGACTGACTCCCCCACAACGCCGGATCATTATCGGCTGCGCAGCCGGCGCAGGCCTCGCCGCTGTCTATTCACTTCCCCTCTCGGGTGCAGTGTTTGCGCTCGAGATTCTTCTTCTTGAAGTAAACGCAAGCACCGTCTGGCCTGCCTTAGTCATTAGCGGCGGCGCGGTTTTGGTTGCACACGGCTGGGTGCGCACCGATCCTTTCTATTCTCTTCCCGAGGCCGCGCAGCTTGTCCCAACTGCTTCCCTCACCCTGTGGGCCATCATCGTCGGGCCCCTTCTTGGCATTCTGGGCACTCTTTTCAAGAGCGCGGTTAAATCCTGTTCTGCCGCGCGACCCACCGGGTGGAAACTGCTCGTGTGGATGATCCCCACCTTCACACTCATCGGGGTTATCACCATCTGGGTCCCATCGATTGCTGGGAATGGTCAGTCCACCGCACAGTTAGCATTTGACGGCGCGATTCTGGGTGAGGGGGCACGCGCGGCATCTGGAATCGGCCTGGCACTTCTCGTTTCTTTGTTTATCGACGGGGTAACGAAGCTCGTCGGGACGCTCGCAACCATTCGCTCAGGCGCATGGGGTGGCACGCTAACGCCAGGACTTGCGCTTGGCGGCTCCTGCGGGGCGGTCTTCGGCGTCATCTGGTCGCACATTTACCCCGGCGACACGACAGCAATTGTTTGTTTCGCCTTCATTGGCGCTGTTATTTTCCTCGGCACATCAATGAGTGCCCCCCTGACCGCACTGTGCTTGGTCATTGAATTTACACACCGAGGCGCGACGCTCTTGGTTCCAACCACGATCGCGCTCGGACTAGGTGTCGGCGCCTCGCGCCTCTGGACGCAACTCCGCACGCGCCAAACCAAAGCCTAGGGGATTTCTTGGCGCGCCTCGTCAGCGAGCACCAATGCACGGGCGTTACTATAACTCCCCCACGGCCTCGTCAATCAATCCAACCCGCAAGCCCGCGCCGGGCGAGGGCCTCCAAAGTCTCGACGGTGCCGCGCGAGGCATTTCCCCACGGGATGTAATTGAATTCCGAGCCACCAGCTTCCAGGAAAGTCTCCCGGTTCAGTTGAGCAATCTCATCGACGGTTTCAAGGCAGTCCGTCATAAAGCCAGGGCAAATCACATCAAGACGCCGGGTCCCGCGATGAGCAAGCTTGGCGACGGTATCGATGGTCGCCGGCCCCAACCATTTCGCGGGCCCAAAGACCGATTGGAAAGTCACCAATAGCTGATCTTCATCAAGATTTAAACGGGCTCGGAGCGCATTCGCCGTCGCCATACACTCCTGCTTGTAGGGATCACCCGCATCGTGCATTTTCTGAGGGATGGAATGGAAAGACGCAAGGAGCTGGTCTCCAGATGCGAAATCAGGGCGACCCCGACGTGCCCAATCCTCCTCGATAGCATGGGCTAGGGCTTCAATATAGGCGGGTTCCGTAGGGAACGAACGGATCGTGCGCACTTCCATATGATTGCGACGTTTCAGGATGTAGCGCGCTAAGGCGTCAGTAACCGTTCCCGCGGATGACGCGGCATATTGCGGATAGGCGGGCAGAAGAAGGACTCGGCGATGCCCCTTCGCGAACACGTCATCGAGGACGCTCTCAATAGAGGGCTTTCCGTAGCGCATAGCGAGCGCAACTTTCGCTTGACCCCCAAGCAGCTCTGAGAGGGATTCGGCTTGGGCAATGGAATACGCCATGAGCGGCGAACCGTGCTCAGTCCAAATCGAACGATAGTTTGGTGCGACTCGAGAAGGGCGGAAAGGAAGAATCACGCCTTCAAGAACTGGCTTCCAGATCAGAGGATGAAGTTCGATCACACGACGATCGCTCAGAAATTCACGCAAGAAACGGCGAATATCCCTGGGGCTGGGCGATTGTGGAGTACCGAGGTTAACCAGGAGTACTACGGGGATCTCAGCCGGGTTTTCTGACTTTTCGTCATCTTCTGTCAACACAATTTAGCCTAACATCCGCCGGGCGATCTGACTCTTGTATCGCACATTGCTGTGCGGGCAATCCCACATCACCTCTGTCACGAAACGTTTGCTTCTCACAAGTGGTAACCGCTAAAGTACTTCAGGTAGCTTTTCTGCACTTCCCTTCGGAAGTGAGGATTTGCCCGGCCGCCTTAGCTCAGTCGGCAGAGCGATTCACTCGTAATGAATAGGTCGTGGGTTCGATTCCCACAGGCGGCTCAGAATGACCCGAAATACCAACGAAAGTTTCGCTGGTATTTCGGGTTTTCTTATTGAAACTGACCACGCGGCGACGTGACGGGGCCGCGGCTCGGCCAGTCGGCTGGGCGGCGAGGCTACCCGCGGGGCTTGCTCGGCCAGCGATAGGGCTTGCTCAGCCCCCGGCCACGGGCCCGCGATCCCGTCACATCGGACAAAGTACCGACACCTTGCCACGAGGTTGCTCTTCACCTCAATGCATCGGACAAAGTGCGTCATTACTTCCGGCTTATCGGGGAAAATCACCAAAGCCCCCCGAATACAGACGCAGTTTGTCCTGAGCGCCCTGCCCGAGAGTAGACGATCATTGGCAGCTCGGCTTCTTTAAGGGCACCGCCGATCCGGCACATCGGACAAAGTGCGTCATTGCTTTCGGGGCAGGAGTCCAAATCCTTCCCCGTTCTGACGCACTTTGTCCGCGGAGGCAAAACGGAATTGAAGTGGCGATATAAAACTCGGGGACACCAGACACAGAAATGCCCGCGAGCGCAGAGCTCGCGGGCATTGAGCCTCAGCAAATCAGGACAGACGCGTAATGCGGTAGCGCCAGTCGACCGGTCCGGTCTCGATGGTCTCAACGCGGTAGTGCGATTCACTTTCCTGGAGGTAATTGAACAGCGGGACGGGCTGATGCGGAGCAACAACGATCAGCGATGCGCCAAGCGGCAGGTTGTCCATCGCGGCAAACAACAGTGCATGGCGAACAACCTTAGGCAGGGAATGAATAACAAGCTCGTCCTCACGGACAGCGGGATCCTGCGATACGACGTGCGCTGTTCCCTGGCCGTGATCACCGCAACCGCAGCCCCCGTGAGCAGCTGCCTCAGCCTTTGGAGCTTCCTGAGCACCGTGTCCATGTCCGCCACAACCACAACCGCCGTGTGATTCACGGACGGGGGCAGCCTCGCCCTTATGTCCGTGCCCGCCGCAGCCACAGCCTCCATGCGACTCGGGTGCAGATGCTGCAGGAGCAGCCTGTTCCTTCTTTCCGTGGCCGCCACAACCGCAACCGCAGCCGCCCTCAGAGGGGGTGGTCGATACGTCAACCAGCTTGAATTGCTGTCCAGTTCCCGGCGCTGCTGCCTCGGGCAAAGTCTCTGCCATTTTGTCCTCTTCCTTGGAATAAAGCTGTAAACCAGCGGGCACTCACAGGAACGCCCGCACACAGGCCTTTATTTCAGTTTAAATCCTTGTTAAATAGAGCGCTGAGCGATCCCGTTTACTCGGAACGGAGTGCGAACTCCACCTCGACCTCGACCGAGGCATTCAGCGGCAAGGCCGCAACACCCACAGCCGAACGCGCGTGCTGAGAGCCAAAAACCTCGCCCAGTAGTTCAGACGCGCCATTGACCACAGCAGCCTGCCCATAGAAATTCGGCAAGGAAGCGACAAAGGCAGTCACCTTAACTACCGAGGCCAGACGATCCACACCACCAGCAACTGCAGCTGCAGCCGCCATTGCGTTCAACGCACAAATCCGCGCGGCCTCGTACGCATCTTCGGGATCCGCACCATCTTCACCAACCGCACCAATGCATGCCAACTCACCATTTTCCAGGGGAAGCTGGCCAGAGGTGCGCACAACACCGCGATCCTCAATAGCGGGGACATAGGCGGCAACAGGCTTGGCAACCTCAGGAAGTTCAAGGCCAAGCTCAGCAAGTTTCTCCGAAGGCAGTGTCATTTTTTCCTCACGATCGCATCAGAACTGGGGGGCGTGGAATTTCCACACCCCCCAGCCTAGTCCCGCGCAGCACCTCTGGGTCATCACGCACACTTCGCGGGACAGCTTGTTACGGGATCAATCCCGCGGTCTGCTCATGCGGCAAGTGCCTGCTGAACCGTCGGCCTCATCGTGAAGAAACGATCGATGACCCGAGTCCACCGATTTGTCTGCAAGTCCGGAGTCAGCAGAGCCATCGCAGTCGCATACTTCGAGATACGCGAGGGACGGATCCTGTTTGCCCACAGCAATCGGT
>USHU01000074.1 GCA_900554605.1 uncultured Actinomyces sp. | reverse complement strand
GCCAAGGACTTCACCCGGATCCTCAGCTTCGCCCAAAGCCTGACTACATCATCCGTCATCTTGCACATTGGGGCGGGTTCCCCCTTGAAAAGATTGCGATCTACGGGGGAAGCCAAGCGTGGGAAAACCTCAATTGGGCACGGCTCTTGGCACCCGTTCGTGAAGGAAATGTGCCAACTGTTTCACCAGTCCCGGATGAGCCCGTTGGTGAAGAGACTCAGGTCTTTGGCGATGATGCTTTACAGACCGCGGTCATTGAAGAGTTCGATCCGGATCGCACTGCGGCATTAGCGAATGACTTCTCATCTCCGGATGAAACTCAGGTATATCCGCAGTTCATGGGTGGTGCGCAGTCAAGCATCGACGAAACCTCGCTTTTTAACTACCCGCATCCCATGGCCTCGTCAACGGGGACAAGCTACCTACCTGCTCAAGATGGCTATCGACAGGCGTCGATCCCACCCAGTATCGAATTCGCAACCCAAGCACCCGCGTATATTCCTCAGCAGGTGAAGACGGCGAATATTCTCGGGTTGATCATTCTTTCTGCTCTGGCGCTGGTTCCTTTATATAGGGGGTTGATCGGGTTGATCAGCGTGGGGGTGATCGTCGCGCTCTTCGCAGTGCTTGGGAGCGCCTATAAATGGCGTGAAAATCGGAGGATCATCAATCAAGAAGCGCGATCGAGTGACACTTGGGCTGCACTCGGTGTTGCTCCTTTCACCGGGCTTGGAGGGATTCTCTCTACTGCGGTTGGTCTAGCCCCCGGGGCCGCTTTGGCGTGGGGGCAGTGGATTCTCTTTTCCCGAGGCCTCTACGAGCCTCTCGGTTTGTCCCCCGATTTTGGATTCTTCTCCACCCCCTTCGGAGATCCCGGAACATGGTGGTTTCCGCTTGTGTTGACCGGTCATGCGCCGATCACGTCTGATGCGTGGCTGGCGGGGAGTCCCTCGTGGATCATCTTGACCTGGGTTCTGACCACTCTTGCCCTGTGGGGAATGTGGGTGATGCCAACGGGATCTGCTTTGCGCGATGGAGTGAGTGTGTGCGTGTCGACCTGTGTTCCCAAGATGTGGATGCGAGTACTTCTTGGTCTGCTCATTTCTGGTGGCGTTGCAGCTGTCCTTGCCCTGAATTTCTAAGGTTCTCTTGCTGCGCCGGGAATGAAAAGTGACGCGGCGGCGTTGGTATCGGTGCGTAAACGGGCATTGCTCGCTAGTCTTGAATGCAGTTCAACAGAAAGGCCCGCAATAATGGCAAAGGCTTCCCGCTCGCAGGATGTACGCGCAAAGGCGCTGCAGCTGCGTGAAGAACAGGCGCGTGCAGATCGCCGGACTCGCAACATTATCATTTCTTTGGTTGCGCTGATTGTGGTTGTCATCATCGTGGCAATTGCTGCGGTTATCGTCCAGTCCAACCGCAAGAAGGCAGAAATCGCCGAGGCCGGATCGGCTGCGCTCGGTGCGTATTCAAATGGTGAACCCGTCGTTATTTCCCACCTCGGTATTGGAAAGGTCGACGAATCCATTCCGACGCTCACCGAGTATTTCGACTACTCCTGCCATGTGTGCGCGGCATACGATGTGGGTTTTGGGGAGCAGGTTAGCCAGGATGTCCTTGCTGGTAAGTACAACATCAAGTACCAGCCCGTGAATACGGTGAAGGCTGCGTATCAGTATGCGTCAACCAGTGCGGCTCTGGTCGCTGCACAAAAGGTCGATGCGCAAACGTGGATGAAGTTCCACAACGCCTTGCTGTCTTACTTCAATGATCAGTACAACTCTGGCAAGGGAACCGTTGTTCAGGACCTGTCTGCTTCTGCTACAAAGGTTAAAGAAATCGCTGCGCAGGTAGGAATTCCGCAAGATGTTATTGACACCTTCCCTGAAAACGGTGTGAATGATTATCTGACCAAGTCGACCAACACGTGGGCTGAGGCAAAGATTGACGGTCGCGAAAATGGATCTTTGGGAACTCCTGAGTTCGTTGTGAACGATAAAGCCGTCGTTGATTTCAAGGGCGTCAAGGCAACCAGTGTCAATGATTTCTATCCCGTGATTACTGCTCAGCTTCAAGCTGCCGGTCCGGCATCTGCATCGAAGTGATGCTGCTGATCGCTCTTATGTGATCGGGCTTTTCAGGGGCGCGTGCGTGACATGGTCGTGCATGCGCCCCTGTTGTTTCTTTGGAGACGCGCCCTGAGCTTTGTGGACTGTGTCCGGGAGATGGTGAGGATCGTGAAGTGGCATGTGAGCCACATTGCGGTTTTAAATTCGTCTTTGCGGCCTGAGTCATGGCACACTATGTGGGTTGCCACCTTAGCTCAGTTGGTAGAGCACCCGCCTTGTAAGCGGACGGTCGTCGGTTCGAGTCCGACAGGTGGCTCCATTTTTTATCCGGGATCCCGAGTTCCGGTTTTTCCTAGTTTTTCACGCTTTCGCAACATTTTGAATCTAATCGATTCAGGTAATCGGTGACAGTTAAAGTAATGGACCGCTAAGCTTGCAATTGTCCATCCAGATTATGCAAAGGCGCATTCCTAGTTTTGTGCCATAGCTTCCCTCCAATAGATGGGTTTGATTCTCATGCACCGTGTATATCCTTCGATGCCGCAGCGCCCCCTTCGGCGCATTTTTATTGCAACACTGCTGTCAACTGTCCTAGGTGTTGGGAGTGTAACGGCACCTGCAGATGCTGCTCCTACAACGCCTTCCATTGGCGCGACGCTGACGGCGCCTAGCGCAGTTGTGGCGGGTGAGTACTACATTAAGTCTGCGCTTGCTGATGACTTGGTGCTCGATGTTTGGGCGGCGAGCCGGAATGACGGCGCGAATGTCCAGCTGTGGAACGCGAATTTGAGCGGCGCTCAGAAGTGGCGGGTTTCTTACGATTCTGAAGGTCTTGCGACCATCACCAATGTTGCCTCTGGAAAGGTTCTTGATGCGCAGTGGGGGTCATCTCGCCCCGGAACGAATGTTGCGCAGTGGGGTGGTAATGGAAGTCGTGCTCAAAAGTGGAAGATTGTCACTGGGGATAAGGGGCGTATTACCATCGTTTCGGCACTGGATTCCTCGATCGTCTTGGATATTTCAGGTGCTCGTCGCTCCGCAGGGGCGAATGTTCAGCTGTGGACAGCAAATGGCTCAGACGCTCAGAGCTTTGCGTTTATCCCGACAAAGCCATCGGTAAGTTCTGAGGGACAGGCAGATATTGCCCCCGGCTACTACGTGATTTACAGTGTCGGCAGCTACAACAAAAACATCGGAATCGTAGATGGGGCGATGGGCAACGGAGCAAAGGTACAGCTGTTGGATGCATGGGCACCCGATAATGCAATGTGGAAGATCTCCCGTGATGCCGATGGCTACTACCACCTCGAGAATGTCTGGTCGGGTAAATCCCTGGACAGTACAGACGGGACGCCCATTCCTGGTCGTCAGCTTCAGGTTTGGACAACGGATCTGAACAATCCGAATCAAAAATGGGTGATTACTTCGGTTACGGGTGGTGCCTACATGTTTCGTAATGTGGGAACTGGATTGGTCGTCGACCTCAGGGGCGGTGTTCCTCAAGGTGGAAGAGCCATTGATGGATATCTTCCCAACGGGACGACTGCTCAGCAGTGGCGCTTAAAGGCCTCTGGAAGTTCATTCGCCAGATTAGATAGCCATGCGCATGACTTTCGTCACTTTGTTGAAGATGGAATCTATGAGATTGAACCGCTAGTCGCCCCTGGAAAGCGCGTGGACGTCCAGTGGGGATCTAAAGATGCTGGTGCTCGTGTGTGGCTCTATTCGGCGAATGGTAGTGCTGCGCAAAAGTGGCGCGTCAGTCACGATGCGCAGGGCTATGTCATCTTGACGAATGTTGGCTCGGGGAAGGTGCTGGATGTCTATGGTGGCAGCAAGCTCTTCGGAACCAAGATTACTCAGCAGCCTGCAAACGGTACGCGCGCGCAGAAATGGGTGGTTACTGAAGATTCTAATGATCATGTGATTTGCGTCTCCGCGCTTGCGGTATCGCCCGTGCTTGACGTAGAGGGCGGGCGAAATGCTGATGGAACGCCTCTGCAGATCTACGGATACAACGGTTCGAAAGCCCAGGCATTCCGCTTTATCAAGCAGTAATCGCTCGAGCTCTAGATAGACGGGGGTACCCACGCGTCGAGCGTGGGTGCCCCCATTTATGTTCAGGAATCACCTTGGCGATCGATCGCAAAAAACCAGAGTAGAGCCAGTGAGGTCTCCGAGAGAATGAAGGAAAAATGAATTCGGTCATCGTTGTGCCTCCAATAATTTCGAGTCAGAAGCGGGACGTTGATGTGGAGCGTGCTCTAGCGAGCCTATGTGCGTGCGGCAGCCTCTCCTAGGCTGTGGAGTCTGCTGTATGCGTTGGAACCTTGCTCTCAAATACCCCCAGGGGTATTCTTGGGGGAGGGGAAGTAGACAAAAGCTTAAGCCAGAAAGTAAGCCGAACATGCGAGTTGTAGTCGTCGGAGGAGTCGCGGGTGGTATGAGCGCGGCGGCGCGCCTGCGCAGGCGCGATGAGGGCGCCGAGATCATCGTGCTGGAGCGCAGCAAATACGTGTCCTTCGCGAACTGCGGGCTCCCGTACTACGTCGGCGGCGAGATCGAAGACCCCACCAAGCTCCTCCTTCACACCCCGCAAACTCTCAAAGCTGCGCTGAACCTCGACGTGCGCATCAACTCCGAGGTCACGGCGATCAACCCCGGCGCGCACAGCGTCCAGGTCGCGAACTCGGAGACCGGCGAGGCCTACGCGCTCACCTACGATCACCTGATCCTCTCCCCGGGCGGCCTCGCGAGCCTGCCCCCGATTGATGGCCTCGACTCTCCGCGGGTGCACACGCTGCGCACGGTCGACGATGCCCTCGCCCTGCGCGAGGCCTCGGGCACGCACGCCGTTGTCCTGGGGGCCGGGTTCATCGGCATCGAGGCCACCGAAGCCCTCGCGCAGCGAGGCTTCGAGACCCACCTCGTCGAGTATGCCGAGCACGTCCTGCCACCCCTCGAAGTCGAGATGGCCACGCTGGTCACGCAGGAACTGCGCGCTCTTGGTGTGCACGTCCATGCAGGCGTTGCCGCCCAGTCCATCACCCACGGCGACGATCAAGACTGCGTGACACTCTCCGACGGAACCGAGCTGAGTGCCGACGTCATCGTCCTGTCAACCGGAGTCCACCCCGACACCGCCTTCGCCGAGGCCGCGGGTATCGAGACCAAGCGCGGCTACATCCTCGTCGACGAGCACGGGCGTACCAGCGCCGACGACGTCTACGCGGTTGGCGACGGCACGATGGGTCGCGACCATGACCGCCCCGTCGCCCTGGCCGGACCCGCAAACCGCGGAGGACGCCTCGTCGCTGACGCGATCGCCGACGCCGAACAGGGCGAGGCCACAGCGCGCCCCATCCCGAGCCCCCAGGCCACCGCGATCGTCCGGATTGGGAGCCTCACCGCCGCCATGACCGGTGCTAACCGCCAGGCCCTCGATGCCTCGTGCGCGGAGTATTTCACGGTGCACACGCACGCCAACCAGCACGCGGGCTATTTCCCCGGCGCCAAGCCCGTGCACATCCTCATGCATGTCGGCACCGGCGGACAGATTCTCGGCGCGCAAGCCGTGGGCACCGACGGTGTGGACCGCCGCATCGACGTCATTGCGACCGCCATGCGGGCTGGCCTGAAGGCGATGGATCTCATCGACCTGGACCTCGCCTACGCCCCGCCCTACGGCCAGGCCAAGGACCCCGTCAACCAGACCGGAATGGTCGTGCACAACGTGCTGACCGGCGAGCTCGTCCTCACCGGTCCGGATGCCCTGACCGAGGACATGCCAGTCCTCGACGTACGCACGGTGGGGGAATACGCGGCCGGGCACATGCCCAACTCACTCAACATTCCGCACACCCAGCTGCGCGACCGCCTCGATGAAGTCCGCTCTTG
>USHU01000073.1 GCA_900554605.1 uncultured Actinomyces sp. | reverse complement strand
CGATGTGACTGTGATGAGCATATCTGCCCTGACAGAGCGGTCATTAAGCCCTGTGCACAGGGTCAATCGGCGTTGTGCACAGGTTATCCACAATATGTGCACATGTCCGTGCACAGCGTCGGTCGCGCAATCGCCTATAACGCGTTAGTCTTCGCCTGAAGGCCCTCTATCCACAGGGTCACAGGCCGTTTGTGGCCGCCGAACCCGGCCCCGGCCTCGTCAATAATTAGATGATTCGGCTACCCTTTAGACGTGGCCATTGAGTTTTCTGAAGAGATCCAGTCCTTGCGCACAACCATGGAGAACATCTCCGCAGTTGTGCAGCCCGAGCGTCTTCGCGCGCAGATCGAAGAGTTGTCGCAGCAGGCGGCTGCTCCGGACCTGTGGGATGACCCCTCGCACGCTCAGGAAGTAACCTCGCAGCTGTCTCACCGTCAGAGCGAGCTCGATCGCGTGCTGGCCATGGAAGAACGCATTGATGACCTCGAGGCCATTGTCGATATGGCGCGCGAAACTGCGGAAAGCGATCCCTCGGAGGCAGAAGATATCTTCGCCGAGGCCGAAGCTGATTTGGCTGCTCTCAAGGACGACATGTCTGCTCTTGAGATCCGTACCCTTCTTGATGGTGAATACGACGAGCGCAACGCGGTTATTACTATTCGAAGCGGTGCCGGCGGCGTGGATGCTGCTGATTTTGCTGAGATCCTCTTGCGCATGTACCTGCGTTGGGCCGAGCGTCATGGTTATCCGACGAAGGTCATGGATACGTCCTACGCGGAAGAAGCTGGCCTGAAGTCGGCAACTTTCGAGGTTCAGGCGCCCTACGCCTATGGCACTCTTTCGGTCGAGGCCGGTACCCACCGCCTCGTGCGTATCAGCCCCTTCGATAACCAGGGACGCCGCCAGACTTCTTTCGCGGCCGTTGAGGTTATTCCCCTGATCGAGTCAACAGACCACATTGAGATTCCCGAATCCGAACTCAAGGTTGATGTCTTCCGTTCCTCGGGTCCAGGTGGCCAGTCGGTGAACACGACGGACTCTGCGGTTCGTATGACTCACATTCCCACGGGCATCGTTGTTTCGATGCAAGATGAGAAGTCCCAGATTCAAAACCGTGCGGCTGCCCTGCGAGTTCTGCAGTCTCGCCTCTTGGTTCTTCGCCATGAGGAAGAGCAGGCCAAGAAGAAGGAACTTGCTGGGGACGTGAAGGCCTCGTGGGGCGATCAGATGCGCTCGTATGTTCTTCAGCCCTACCAGATGGTGAAGGACCTGCGAACCGAGTACGAGTCGGGGAATCCACAAAACGTTTTCGATGGCGACATCGATGGCTTTATCAATGCGGGAATCCGTTGGCGTAAGAACCAGCAGAACGCTGAGTAAAGTGAAAAGCCCGGGCGAAGGCCCGGGCTTTTGCGCGTGTCGCCGGTGCAGCGAGCCGCTGAATGCATAGGGTAAAAGAGACCATAACCCCGATCAGAGACGGCTCATGATTCGATTTGATCACGTGACCATGGTGTATCAGCCTGGTGCACGTCCGGCATTAGACGATGTTTCCCTCGAAGTGAAGCGCGGAGAGTTCGTCTTCCTCGTAGGTAAATCCGGCTCAGGTAAGTCCACGTTCCTCCAGCTCACCATGCGGGAGATTCGCGCGACTTCGGGAACCGTGTGGGTTCTCGGCCACGACGTAGGCAAGCTTTCTCGCTGGTCGGTTCCAAAACTCCGTCGCCAGGTGGGAACCGTCTTCCAGGATTTCCGCCTGCTGCCCTCGAAGAGCGTTTACGAAAACGTTGCATTGGCTATGCAAGTGATCGGTAAGCCTCGTCACGCGATTGAGACCCAAGTTCCCGAGGTGCTGGAACTGGTGGGTCTTGCTGGCAAGGAAAAGCGCTTGCCCCACGAGCTCTCCGGTGGTGAAGAACAGCGCGTTGCTATCGCCAGAGCGATGGTGAATCGCCCCGAATTGCTGTTGGCCGATGAGCCGACTGGAAACTTGGACCCGGATACGTCCTTGGGAATTATGCGTCTTTTGGACCGCATTAACCGCAATGGGACGACGGTCGTTATGGCTACTCACGATGCAGCAATCGTGAATCAGATGCGTATGCGCGTGATCGAATTGCACGATGGAACAGTTGCGCGTGATCAGGACAGCGGCGTGTATGGGGCGGTGAAGTAATGAAGCTACGTTTTATTCTTTCCGAGGTCGGTAAGGGCCTGTCGCGCAACCGTGCGATGTCCGTTGCCGTTGTTATCGTGACCTTCGTGTCCCTTCTTTTCGTTGGCATTGCTGGGCTTTCTCAGATGCAGGTTTCGCGTATGAAGAGCCAGTGGTACGACAAGATCGAAGTGTCGGTCTACATGTGTGCCAACAATGACCAGACTCCGAGCTGCAATAACCAAGAAGCAACCGAGGCTCAGATTGGAGCTGTTCGCGACAAGCTTGCCTCTGCTGAGCTTGCTCCCTATGTGAAGGAAGTTTTCGAGGAATCGAAGGCGGAAGCCTATAAGAACTTCATTCAGATTTACGGGAATTCTTCGCTGGGGCAGTGGACGACCGAAGACATGATGCAAGTCTCCTTCCGCGTCAAGCTGGTCAATCCCGAGCAATTCAGCATTATTCGCGACGAACTCACGGGATCTCCCGGTGTATCCGTGGTGAAGGACCAGCGTGAGATCGTTGAGCCCTTGTTCCAGGTTTTGGGTAAGGCCCGAGGCCTGTCGCTGGGCTTGGCGGGCGTCATGATCATCGCCGCGGTCTTGCTCATTACGACCACTATTCGCCTGTCCGCGATGAGTCGTGAACGTGAAACCTCCATCATGCGTCTGGTGGGTGCGTCGAACTTGTTCATCCAGGCTCCCTTCATGATTGAGGGTGCGATCGCCGCCGTGGTGGGCGCGCTCCTTGCTGTTGGAACGCTCTTTGTCGGCGTGCATGTTCTGGTCAACCAGTGGCTTGCACAGGCCTTCCGCTGGACGAACTTTATCGGCATGCGTGAGGTTTGGATCATGTCTCCGATCCTCATCATCGCGGCTGTTCTCCTGGCGCTGTCCGCCTCTGCTTTCTCCTTAGCGAAGTACACAAAGATCTGATCCTATGAAGCTCCCACGTTTTCGCGGTCTGTCCAAGCGAATGACCAGTGCTGCGGCACTGCTCATTGTTCTTGCCCCCATGAGCTTTGCGCCCCCGGCCTTGGCTGATGAGGACCGTGATCGCGTAGCCGAGGCACAGCGTCAGTCCGCGCAACACGTTCAAGAACTGCGCAACAACCTTGAGGGCTTAGATTCCTCTCTTGCCCAGGTCTATGTGGATCTTGAAACTGCGAACGCACAAATTCCCGTCGCTCAGGCTGAACTCGATACGGCGAATGAACGATATGAGGGGGCAAAGCGGGAACACGATGTTGCCCAGGCACAATTGGATGCCGCTCAAGCGGAAGCGAACCGTCTGAGTGAAGAAATGACAAAGGCACGCAAGCAACAGGAGGCTGCAGAAAAAGCAGTGGGTTCACTTGCGCGCGAGATGTATCAGTCGGGGGGAACCAGTTCTCCCTTGCTCATTGCTTTGTCCTCTTCTGGGACCGAAGAGATTGCTGATCGCGCAGCCGCGGCCGATGCTCTCACTCGCGCCCAGGACAGTGCTTTGAGTCAAGCACAAGGGGTTCAGGCTTCCACTCGCAATCAGCAAAGTCGACAGAGCGCTGTAACTGCGCGTATCTCTGCGCTTGAGGAAAAAGCGCGCAAGGCCTCGGAAGAAGCAGAAAGCGCAAAGAACACTGCGGAAACGAAGCTTCGCGAGCTCGACGAACTGAAGAAGACCTCGGAAGAAAAGCGCGCCCAGTGGGATGCACAGAAAGCCCAGGCTGAAGAACAGCTCGGCCAATGGCAGCGTGAATACCAGGAGGCAACTTCGAAGCTCGCTGCGATTGATGAAGAAAATCGCCGCCAGAATCGGCGCTACACTTCGTCCTCGAACTTCTCCAGCCCGCTTCCCGTTCCTTTGGTCGTGACGTCACCATTCGGGTGGCGAGTCCACCCTGTCCTTGGGATCTCCCGTTATCACAATGGAACAGACTTCGCGGCGAACTGCGGTACTGAAATTTATCCGGTTGCCGAAGGTGTTGTCACTGCTGTAACCGTTGAAACGGCTGGCGGAAACGTTGTCTACGTCAACCACGGCATGATGAATGGTGCCTCGATGTCGACCGCCTACGTCCACATGCAATCAACGAATGTTCATGTGGGCCAGCAGGTTGGGCGCGACACTGTTTTGGGTTGGGTCGGCGCTACCGGCTACGCCACCGGCTGCCACCTCCACCTGTCTGTCATGCGCAATGGCGCTGATGTTGAACCTCTTGATTACTTGTAGGACAATAGTTCTCCTGTAATTTCTCACTGAGGGGGTGCTTATGCCGAAGGAATGGAAGAAACCAAAGCCTACCGAATCCGAGAAGCGTAAGGCCGCCTCGGACGCGAAGAAAACTATTGCTCGCAATAAGAAGGCTCGCCACGACTATCTCATCGAAGATACGTGGGAGGCCGGCATGGTGCTTTCGGGTACCGAAGTGAAAGCCCTGCGTATGGGGCGCGCGTCGCTTGTCGATGCGTGGGTAGAGATTAAGAACGGCGAGGCTTGGCTGTACGGGGCGAATATCCCCATGTATGCCCAGGGTTCGTGGACAAACCATGCTCCCACGCGGAAGCGGAAGCTTTTACTGCATAGCAGTGAAATTTCCACTCTTGCCGATAAGTCTTCTGCCAAGGGATACACCATCGTTCCTCTTGAGCTGTACTTCATTGGCGGACGCGCAAAGGTAGAGATCGCCCTTGCTCGCGGTAAACAAGAGTGGGATAAACGTCAGGCCCTGCGCGAAAAACAGGACCAGCGTGAGGCAGAGCGCGCGATGCGTCGCTATGTCAAACAAGCACGTCGCTGATCGGCGGCGTGTTCACGAGGAAGTGCTGTGTGCCCTCCATGTGGAAGGTACACAGCCTGTTCTGTTTGAGGAGCGTTTATGAGGCCCGTTGTGCGATCGCTCAAGCGGGATATTCGGCGTATGGTGACCGTGCCCGCCGCGTGGATTGTCATCATCGGCCTCCTGTTTGTTCCGGCACTGTATGCCTGGTTTAACATCGTCGGCTTTTGGGATCCCTATTCGAATACCTCGAAGATCCGCGTCGCAGTTGCCAATGAAGACCAAGGGGCGACGAAAGACGCGATCGGTTTTGTCAACGTGGGCACAATGCTGGAATCAAAGCTGCGCGAAAACGATCAACTCGGATGGCATTTCGTCTCAGCAGAGCAGGCAAAGAAAGAAGTTGAACGCGGGGAATCCTATGCCGCTTTCATCATTCCGTCCGATTTCTCTACGCGCCTCACGGGTATTGTTGACGGCACCTATACCAAGCCCGATGTCCAGTACTACGTCAATGAGAAGAACAATGCCGTCGCTCCGAAAATCACCGGAGCAGGAGCTTCTTCTTTAGATCAACAGATCAACTCGGCTTTCGTCTCGACCGTCGCGCAGGCTCTTTCGGAGAAGATCACGGCCACGGGAAAGTCGATCTCTGAAGTTCTCCAAAATGGGCGCTCAGACATCAGCGAGAAAGTAAAAGCCGCAAGCGAGCAATTGGGGCAGGCCGAAGAGTCCCTCAACGCAATGGGGGAGAAGCTCGATTCAGCCAAGGATAAGGTCAGCGGCGCGCGACGCTCAATGACGAGCGCCGACTCAGCGTTAAGTGATCTCAACGAGGCCTTGTCCCAAGCAGATCAACTCGTCTCTGATACCCGCTCTAGCATCTCGCAGTTCAGTGCGAATATGTCGACTTCTCTGGATGGGCTTTCGACACACGCCTCCTCAGCAGTCGCCAAAGCCTCAAGCGTTGGTGGAACTCTCAACGGGGGAGTGCAGGGGGCAACGACTTCAATCGGTGGCGTGCTCACCGAAGGGCAAGCCATCAACCAAACCAACGGTGAGA
>USHU01000072.1 GCA_900554605.1 uncultured Actinomyces sp. | reverse complement strand
TGGGCTCGTCCCTGTATTGGGAGGATTGGTCCAAGGACATTGCGACGGTCGCGGACCGCTACATTCACCTGATCGAGCAACTGCTGGAAGACCCGGAGCGCCAGGACGCGTTCCAGGAGTTCGTGAATGCGCTGCGCACGACGCTGAACCCGGCCGTCGACAACGAGTCCGCGGTGGAGATGCTGGCCCAGCACATCCTCACCGCCCCGCTCTTTGACGCGATGTTCCCGGATCATTCGTTCTCGAAGCTGAACCCGGTGAGCCGCGCGATGAACACGATCATGGAGATGCTGGCGACCCACTCGATGTTCGAGAACGAGCGCCGCGAGCTGGATGCCTTCTACCGGGCGATGGTCGAGCGCATCGAGGCCGTGCACACCCTGGCGGGCAAGCAGGAGATCATGCGCACGCTCTACGATCGATTATTCTCGCAGGCGTTCCCGCGCATGAGCGAGCGCCTGGGCATCGTCTTCACGCCCGTCGAGGTCGTCGACTTCATCATCCGCAGCGCGGATGATGCAATGCGCACGGCGTTTGGCCAGAGCCTGGGCGACCCGGGCGTGGCCATCATCGAACCCTTCGCGGGGACGGGCACCTTCGTGGCGCGCTTGCTGCAGCTGGGCGTCATCCCGCCGGAGGCCCTGGAACACAAGTACAAGAACGACATCTTCGCCAACGAGTTCGTGCTGCTCTCCTACTACATCGCATCGATCAACATCGAGCAGGTGTACCACCAAGTGCGTTCCGAGCAGGGCATGGATGAGGGCTACGTCGAGTTCCCGGGCATGACGCTGACGGACACCTTCCAACTGCACGAGGGCGACGGCACGATCACCGAGGGCTTCGAGGGCCTGGCCGCCAACAACGAGCGCGCGAAGGCGGAGAAGGATTCCGCGGTCATCGTGATGAATCCGCCGTACTCGGCGGGCCAGAAGGAAGAGAACGACAAAAACAAGAATCTGAAGTACCCCCGCCTGGACGAACGAATCGAAGAAACATACGTCCGCCGATCTGGAGCCGGGCTGATGACCAAGCTCTACGACTCCTATTTCCGGGCACTTCGCTGGGCGTCGGACCGCATCGGGGAAAGAGGCGTCATCGCCTTGGTCTCCAACAGCTCCTTCGTGGACGGCAACTCAGCGGACGGTGTACGCCTCTCACTGCAGGAGGAGTTTTCCCAGATCTTCATCTACGACCTCAAGGGGAATCAGCGCACCTCCGGTGAACGCAGCCGCCGCGAGGGTGGAAAGATCTTTGGCTCCGGTTCTCGCACAGGCGTAGCCATCACCGTCCTTGTGAAGGATCCCACCCACTCCGGTACCGCGGAGATCTTCTACACAGAGGCAGAGGACTACGCGACGCGACAGGAGAAGCTCGACCAGATCACCAACTACGGATCCATTGAGGGGATCAGCGGGACAGATGCATTCCGCTCCATCACGCCGAACGAGCACGGCGACTGGATCAGCACCCGTGATGAGCATTTTGCTACCTTCCAAGAAATCGGCAATCAAGCCCTCGAGGGAAAGATGGCTTGTCCGGGCATTTTCCAACAATTCTCACTCGGATTGGGAACAAACCGTGATGCGTGGTGCTACAACTTCTCAGGCGCGGCTGTGTCCTCGAACATGCACCGCATGATCGACAATTACAATTCACAGGTTAAAGCCAAACGTACGAGCGCAAACGCAACCACGGATGCCACGCAAATTAATTGGAATGATCGCCTGCTTCGAGACCTCGACAGCCAGAAGAATCACCATTACGAGCAAGCAGCGCTACGCGTCAGCATGTATCGCCCCTTCTGTATACAACATGTATATTTCTCAAGGGAAATGAACAATAGAACATATCAGCTTCCACAACTCTTCCCGACAATTGCACACAGAAATCTTTCCTTCGTAGTCTCCAGAGGGGATATTGCAAAAATTGGTCCACTAATGACCGACTTTCTCCCCGACCTGCATCTTGTGGGAGATGCGCAGACATTCCCCCTCTACACCTGGGAACCCCTCTCCCCCACCTCCGGGAGCGAGCTAGACCTGTTCTCCGACCTAGCAACCATCTCGGAGAGCCAAGCGGATCCGGCAGCCACAGCCTCGTCCCTAGATTTCTCGCGGCCGATCGGCGACCAGATTCCGGTGATCCTGGACGGCTACCGCCGCGTCGACAACGTCACGGACGCGACGCTAACCTCGTACCGGGAGCACTATGGGGATGCGGGGATCACGAAGGAGGACATTTTCTTCTACGTGTACGCACTGCTGCATCACCCGGAGTATCGGGAGCGCTACGAGGATGATTTGAAGAAGATGCTGCCGCACATTCCTCGTGCGACAGGCTTCCACACGTATGCGAGTGTGGGGCGTGAGCTGGCGGACCTGCACGTGAACTACGAGCGGGTGGAGCAGCATCCGACTGTACACGAAGAAATCAGCCTTCATGCTCCCGAAGATCCTTGGGAGCGCTACCGCATCGGTACACGCAAGATGCGTTTCCCCAAACAGGGGCGTCGCGACACTGACTATACGCGCTTGGAGTACAACGACTACGTGACCCTGACGGGCATTCCGGAGCAGGCGCAGGGGTATTCGATTTCGGGCCGCAGCCCGCTGGAGTGGATCATCGACCGCTACCACGTGAAGACGGACAAGGCATCAGGCATCGTCAACGACCCAAACGACTTCCTGCGCGAGCAGGGCCGTCCGGACGCGGTCGTAGACCTGATCAAGCGCCTGGTGACGGTCTCGATGCGAACCCAGGAGCTCCTGGAGACGCTGCCGAAGCTGGAGATTCCGGAGGTGCAGGGCTGAGTTCCGCACGGATGCGCAGGCTCGTTCCATGGGCGTGCTGCCTCTGATCTTGAGGGGCTCGTGGTCCGCGGGAGCAAAGCCGCGCGTCAGTGAACGACTAGTGGCGGTGAGGTCTTAGGGCCTCACCGCCACTGTCACGTATTGGGCTTGTTGCGCAGCCGGCGACGTGCGGCGGTCATGCTGCACGGCCCAATCCGCAGCCGAGTGAAACGACCACTCTCCTCTGACTGCCCCGCCATGCGCCGAGCAACGAAGGTTCTCGCTCTGCCAGCATCAGCATCTGGTCTCGATCCGGGCTGTCACCCGCCGATCCGTTCACTCAGCACGCCAGCAAATCCCTGAGCGACTCAGATCAGACCACTCTCACGGAGTATGCGAATCTCCCGAATAGTCTCTCTGACTTCAGATTCGTAACCGTTTGTCGCGCCGATGTAGAACGCTCGTAGCCCCTTACTTCGCAACAGCTGCGTAACGAGAACTGCGGTGATACCTGCCTGTGAGAAGACGAAACAGAGTGGCTCGCTGCCATGCTCCAGAGGCTTTTCGAGGAACGAATCAACGAGCTTACCGGCCACTTCTTCGTAGTCATCAGCCTTAATTTGTTTGGCTTCGGACTTCTGCAGACTCGCAACCTCATCGGTCGTAGCAGCATGATCAAGAAGCATCTGCACACCGTCTGCGCTCCCCATAAACGGGACTTGATAGCGCAACCGAATTGTGGCATCAACGAATATGTAGTCTCTATCTCTCTCAACACAGTAGGGAATCGATTCAATCGGAACCCGCACTACATTGAGTCGAGAGGCTTCGATCATACTTCGAAATTCCTCACAAGCGCGACTCATAGTAAGAATCAGTTGCAATACCGACATTCCAACAGCACCAGCAAAACACCACCAAAGCACATACTTTCCAGCATCAATAAATTTCTGTTGCGCAGGCGTAGCTTCTGTAATGTTCAGCAACGCAGCAATGCACGTCAGGACCACAAATTGGAAGAACAATGTAAAGAGAACTTTGGCTACTTCCCTATCACTCCTTGTAAATCTGCTTACACGCTTTTCGAGACTGTATGAATGAACAACATCTTTGACAATTTCACGCGTGAGCTGTTGTCTCACTGAATTTGATGTTTCATCCCTTGAGCTAAGAGCAGCGCGTTTCTGGAAAATGCTCACATACTTTAATCCTTTCACCTTACGACGACGACCAAACCAAAATCTAAATTCAGAACCATTCTTGAATTTTGCATATAATTTACTTCCCAGCTTCCACAGCGCACCGAACCCTAAGAGGACACCAATGGCATCCTTAACATAATCAATCCACTCCACAATTACTCCTTCGCTAGTCGGGTCATGTCCGCACTGACAGACTTACAGACACTTTATCGCCGGACATTACTCGAGCCGCATGGGTGTCAAACCATGAACAACTCGCAGCAAGCTGTTCAATAGCACCATGTTTAACATTTCAACTCATCAACTTATCGGTGCTAACACACCGGATACGCACCAACCCTAATGAAGAGCAGGTCCATGCTTTTTAACACCTCAGCTAGTCTCGAACCCAATCTGCCAAAACCCCATATCAAGAAGCTTCATCTGCGGATAGGGCAGGCCGTCACCCTCGAAGCCCTGCCGCGCTTCCTCGAGGCGGTCGTTGTGCTCCTCGTAGAATTCCGCGAGCGTGAGCACAGACTCCAGGCTGTATTCCTGCGTCGTCACCTTGTATTTCTTGATGCCGTCGACAAAGAATCTGTCGTACGCGGGCACACAGCCGAGCGTTCCCATCAGAATTTTCGCGATGAGGACCGGTGATACTGGGCTCGCGACCTCACACCCTGCGACCTAGTCGCGCATTGGCCGGAAATAGTTGGCGATGTAGTCGTACACGGTCTCGAGCATCATCTGAACCTCAGACTTCCTCAGATCCGCGCACGCGAGCCCAAACAGGCAGTCGTATTCGGGCTTCAGGATCTCCTCGACGATGGGCGTGTCACCTTGTAGTCCTTCTGAAGCAGGAAGGACGAGCCCCTGTACATCCCCCAGCTCGCCAGGTAGAAAGCGAGGTGCAGGCTCAAATAGTCATAGTCCGGGGAGGAGTCGGTCCTCGCATCTCGAAAAAACGCGATAGCAATGCTCCCACGAGCGAGAGCACCCATTCTCATTCGTGCGCGCGTCTTCGTAGAAGGTCTGCGCAGCGTTGATCAACTCATCGATGGCATCCATATCATCTGACCTTCCAGATGGAAATCCAGCCCGTCCACTCCAAGGGAGCGGCGGGCTGAACGGTTGACTAAACCGTACAACGTCGTCCGTTTGGGAATCACGCCTATCCCTCCGTCACAGGAGAGCTCACACTCTCGCACCCACAGCTCACGACGAGGCCAGGGCTCAGGTTTGCACATCCGTGCGGTTACGGGAATGCGGGTGGGAGGATTTGCGTGATGGTTGCGCAGCATTCTTAGTATTTCGTGTCGGTTCTGCGCATACCCTGATGAGAAAGGACGCACCCCCAACGGTGGGGGCGCGTCGGAGGACACCTCACCGTTGAAGCACACACACCATGAAGGTCCCGCCCCTATCCGGGCGACCCGTCACCGAGGAAGAAGAGCAGGACTTCCTCACCCCGCCGTCGCGCCGCAAGAAGCGCTCCCTAGCAGCACGGCGCGCAGTGCTGCGCCCGTGGGCAATCGGTATCGGGCTCACTGTGCTGGTAGCTGTAGCATCTGTTGCTACCTACAGGCTGGCCACAGGCACTGACTTCTGGACCGAACACCCCACCGCCGCCGCGACACCCACGGTCTAGCCTCACGAATTCGGGTCGGCGTCGATCGCTCCTTGAACATCATTGAACAGCAGGTTCGAGATCTCAACCTGCACGATCTCCACATTCGGCACATCGTGCAGCAGCAGCGGGTCATCGGCCGAGGTCTGCAAGGCCAAAGTTCCACACCCGAACAGGCGATCATTCAGATCCTTCACCATCTGAATGTCCGAGATACGACTGAGAGGCAAGTCGTGCCCCGTGCGCTGGAAAATACCCGAGCGCGTAATGATCCGCTTCGTCGTCACCGTATAGGTCGCGGCCATCCACTTGGCCCACGGCACGACAAATAGCGGAACCGCAATAATGACAAAGACGATCCAAATCGCTGGAAG
>USHU01000071.1 GCA_900554605.1 uncultured Actinomyces sp. | reverse complement strand
AGATCAGACCGGCGCCGACGGCGGGAAAGCAGGTGATCGGCAAAGAAAACGGGTTCGGGAAGCCGAGAGTGCAAGGAAGTGGGTGCAGTCGATTCAGGTGCATCCACCGGCGGGTCCACAGAGGATGTGGGGGCCTCGGTTATGTCAGACGTGACCAGTTCCTCGGAATTCTCCATGGATGACATCCTATCTGTCTTCTAAAGACCGGTAGGGTTGACTTCGTAACATGCCGTGCACTCTTAAGTGAACGGTGCCCGAGTTTAAGGAAATCTGCATGCTTGCTGCCGTCATGGTCAATGCCTCAGGTCTGGATACCTTCATCAACTGGTTCAAGGACCCCGAAAGCCTGCTGGTCGCTATGGGACCGTGGGTTTTGTGGGGAACAATGCTCATTGTCCTCATCGAATCCGGTGTTCTCTTCCCGGTCCTTCCCGGCGAATCTCTGCTGTTCACTGCGGGTTTGCTCCACGATCGACTGGGGCTACACCTGCCGACACTGATCATCATGGTTGTTGTTGCTGCCTTCATTGGCGCACAGATCGGTTACTTCCTTGGCGCAAAGTGGGGACGCAAGTTCTTCAAGCCGGATGCTCGAGTCTTGAAGACTGAGCACTTGGAAAAGGCTGAACGATACTTCCGTGACTACGGTGGGCGTTCGTTGGTCATTGGTCGTTTTATCCCCTTCGTTCGTACCTTCATTCCGATCGCGGCGGGAATGGCGCGCTACCCCTACGTGAAGTTCTTGATCTTCAACACCCTGGGTGCCTTGATCTGGGGTGCCGGATTCATCCTCGTTGGCTCGCTGCTGGGTAATGTTCCCTTCGTGCATGACAATCTGACCTTGATCTTGGGGGTCATCATCCTCGTCTCGGTTCTGCCCGTGATCATTGAAATCGTCGGAAAGAAGCGTTCCGGCGAACACGCTGAGGCCGGTGAAGCCGAGGGCCTCGAGCAGCAGGAGCACGCCGAGTGAGCAAGCTGCGAATTGCATTCCTAGGGCCCTTCGGGACTTTTACAGAGCAAGCTCTGCGCCAGGTTGCCCCGGAAAACGCTGAGCTTATTCCCCTGACTTCCCCGCCGCTCGCAATGAAAGCGGTACGTGAAGGAAAGGCCGATTGGGCGGTTGTCCCAATCGAGAATTCCATCGAGGGTGGGGTCAATGCGACGCTCGATGCGCTCGCGGACTACCCGCAGCTCGTGATCCGCGCGGAAATGTTGGTTCCCATTACCTTCCACTTGGCTGTTCGCCCTGGGACGCGCGGAAGATATCCGCGAGATCGGGACGCACCCGCACGCGTGGGCGCAGTGCCGAAACTGGGCCGAGGAAACCTTCCCGGGTGTTGTCCACGTTCCGGCGACTTCAACCGCTGCAGCGGCTGAGACTTTGGGGGCGAGCGAGGGAGCATTTGACGCGGTCTTGTGCAATGCGACCTCGGTTGAACGCTACGGTTTGGAATCGCTGTTCACGGATGTTGCGGATAATCCGGGTGCGATTACGCGTTTTGTGTGTGTGAGAAGGCCGATTGAAGGGTCGTTGACTGCGCCGACTGGACACGATAAAACGACGATTCAAGTCGCGCTGCCGGTGAACCAAGCGGGTTCGCTCATGCGTCTCCTTGAGCAGTTCTCGGTGCACGACGTAGACCTGTCGCGAATTGAATCACGGCCCAGCGGTGATGGCCTGGGTGCCTACACTTTCTCGATCGACATGGTTGGGCACATTACTCAAGAGCACATTCAGGCTGCTTTGCGAGGCCTGTACCGAGTTTCCCCGGACGTGCGCTTCATGGGGTCCTACCCCAGCTCAACGGTCAATAGCGCGGATGTTCCTCAAGATGACGAGGACTATCGCCGTGCGCGGACGTGGGTTCGTGAACTCATTGCCGGGGTTTCGCAGGACTGAACTGTTGTATTTTCCGAGGCCGGTTGGCGCTGGAAGGCGTCAGCCGGCCTCACACTTTGGTTGAGCAAGGTGCGCGTTGCGCCTGCTTTGCGCAAGAGGCGGGCCGGGCCTCGGCAGGTAAAACAAAAGGACCCAGCTTTCGCTGGGTCCTTACTACGTGCGCGAGGGGGGAGTTGAACCCCCACCCTATCACTAGGACACGGACCTGAACCGTGCGCGTCTGCCTATTCCGCCACTCGCGCGTACGTGGAAACTTTAGGGAATGAGAAACGATAAGTCAAACTGAATGATGAAAGGCGGCGCGCATCACCTTGAGACATGTAAAGACACCCATCCCATCGCTGACCACCACCTGCGCGCAGCCGGGTTCCGTTCGTCTTTTACTTCGCGAGGAAGCGTTGGACGAAGCTTTCGGGTAGGTACAGGTATTTTTCTGCAAGCCCGATGAAGGTCTCGAAGTCGATCTCTGGATTGCTGAAAAGCTCGTGAAGTTGGGGATTGTCGCCTCGGGTAATCGGGCCGAATTCTCCAGTGGGTAAGCAGTAGAAGATATCGCGACTGATCGCGTAGCCCTTGTTATTGCCGAACTCTTCCATGACCGCGAAGCGCATGAAGTCGATCATCTGGAGTATCTGTTGTGAGGTGTCCTCCGGGTCGATGGGTGCATAGAGCAGGACGGAGCGTTGTGGAATGGCAAAGAACAATCCGTGGGGCGCATTGATGTGGAGATTGCTTACCAATGCGCCGATGTTTGCTGCCTTACCGGCAATAAATGGTGATTCTCCCAGCAGTTCAGTAAAGGGGCCCACCTGTTGCTGAGTATCGATGGGCTCGTTATCGGTGTTGATCTGGCCGTAGTGGAAAAGTTCATCGACCGAAAGTGGGTATCGGGCAAGACTTTGATCCGTTACCAATGACACGCTGTTTGGGAAATCCAGGTAGAGCGCTGTGGCTAATCCGGCAGTGAATGGGCGAATGTAGGTGATGGGAAGATCTGAGCTCTGTCCGCCCCGGATGATGCGTGTGCGAATTCGCTTGCGAAGCTCATCGGGATCGCTGATCGAGTACTCGGGCATCCGCAGAGTTTCAATCATGAAGGCAACCCAACGTTCGATTTGCTCTTGGTGCTTGACCGGGTCGATGCGCGATAGATCTGACAGAAGGTTTTCAACGTTGAAGCGCATGGTGTCGACGGTCAGAATGTAGCCGTTTGTTTGCAGATCGACCTGGGGAGTGGCATCAATGCCAGCGTCTTCCAAGCGCTTCAAAAGATAGGGAAACGTGCGTTGAATCAGTTCATTGCGGTCCATGTGCGTGAGTTTATCGTTTTTCATATTTGAAAGAGCTGGATTGAGGCTGGATGGGGACTTTGATGAGGGTTTCTTCTGAGGGTAAATTTGTCTGATGAATATGCTGCGTTTTGCAGCTTGACCTGTCAGACTTATACATGCATGTCCCAACGACGGCGACATTCACGGAAGGATGAGCACAATGACAATCCCATTCATTATCGGAGCCTACGCCTCGCATCCCGCACCGGAACTGCAAGAGGACTATTACAAACTTCTCGCACAGCAGCCGTGGATCAGCGGCCTCGAAATGCCCTATCCCGGCCAGATCGCCACCGACAATGAACTTCTCGCCGGCCTACTCGCTGCGAACTGGGATTTCAACACCATCACCGCCATCCCCGGCACCATGCAAAACGTCGGAAAAGATGCGAACTTCGGCTTGGCCTCGCCAGATCGGGACGGTCGCGAGGCCGCGCTGGCTTTCACCCGCCAGCTGCGCGAGGACCTGGGCAAGTTGAGCGAGCATGCCGATCGCAATGTGGTGACGCGCATCGAGGTGCACTCGGCACCCACTCGGACCGCAGATGGGGACGCGTTCAGGCGATCTCTTGAAATTCTGCGCGAATGGGACTGGTACGGCGCGCGGCTAGTTATTGAGCATTGCGATCGCTTTATCTCCGAGCAAAAGCCGGAAAAGGGATTCCTCTCGATCGAAGAAGAAATCCAGATCGCTGCGGAATTTGAGGTCGGTGTCCTGATTAACTGGGGACGCTCTGTTCTAGAAGAACGCAGTGCTGATGCTGCCTACGATCACATCGTTGCGGCCGGGAAACGTGGGGTTCTAGACGGCGTCGTCTTCTCGGGAGCGGGTCCGGAAGAAACCCAATACGGCTACGCCTGGATTGATGGGCACCTGCCCGGTCAGGCCGATGAGCCGGCATCGCTCATGAGTGACGCGGAAATTAAGCGCTGTGCACAGGCCGCGATCGAAGGTGGATGCAACTATCTGGGTGCGAAGATGTGCGTGCCTAAGGATGCGACCTTGGAGGAGCGCCTTGCAATGCTGACTCATGTCTACAAGGCGGGCGGGCTCCAATAGCCGCGCGCAGCCGGTCCTACTCCACAGTGACGGACTTGGCTAGGTTTCGCGGCTGATCAACATCCAGCCCCTTCACCGCCGCAAGCTCACACGCAAAAATTTGCAGCGGAACAATTGTCAGCAGCGGCGCATACAGCGTCGGAACCGGAGGCACACGGAAGACAACTTCAGCGACCTCATCAACCGACGTGTCGCCTTCCTCTGCAATGACAATGGTTTGTGCTCCGCGCGCGCGGACCTCTTGGATGTTCGCCAAGACCTTCGCATGCAGTTCGGGACGGCGCGGAGTCGGCACGATGACGACGACCGGCTGGCCTTCATCCACCAGGGCGATCGGCCCGTGCTTGAGCTCGCCGGCCGCAAAACCCTCCGCGTGGATGAAGCAGATTTCCTTGAGTTTGAGCGCTCCCTCAAGAGCGACGGGGTAGCCTACGTGCCGCCCCAAGTAGATCACCGAGGTTGCGTCTTTCATGGTGCGGGCGAATTGGCGAACTGTCTCTCCGCTATCCAAAACCTTCTGGATCGCCTCGGGTACGCGGGCGAACTTCTCCATGTAGTCAGCGATTTCATCGGCGTACTTGTTTCCGCGAACCTGTGCCAGGTACAGGCCGAGGATGTAGCACGCTGTCACCTGTGAAGTGAAGGCCTTCGTGGAAGCAACCGCAATTTCGGGCCCTGCATGGGTGAGGATGACGGCATCGGATTCGCGCGAGATGGTCGAACCGGGAGTGTTGACAATCGCGACGACCTTCGCGCCCTGCTCGCGGGCATGACGAATCGCCTGGATCGTATCCATGGTTTCGCCGCTCTGAGAAATTGCGACAACCAGGGTCTTCTCTCCGACAACCGGGTCTCGGTAGCGGAATTCGCTGGATAGTTCGACCTCGACGGGGATACGGCACCAGTGCTCAATCGCGTAACGGGCGACCTGCCCCGCATAAGAAGCAGTCCCGCAACCAATCATGATGATCTTGTCGATTCCGCGCAGGACGTGCTCGGGGATGCGGATCTCATCCAAAGCCAGGTGCTCGTGCGAGTCCATGCGATCGGCAAGAGTGTCAGCCACGCCTCGAGGCTGTTCGTGGATTTCCTTCTCCATGAAGGTCGGCCATCCGCCCTTGGTCGCCCGATCCGCCGAAAAATCGACTTCGTATTCCTTCAGGGGAACCGGGTGCCCATCCGCACCGATGACCGTTACAGCGGAAGCGCTCACGACAACGAGTTGATCTTGGCCGATTTCCACCGCGCGATTCGTGTGCTCGATAAAAGCAAGGACATCCGAGCCGAGGAAGTTCTCTCCCTCACCCAGGCCAATAACCAGCGGCGAAGACCTGCGCGCTGCAACGATGACATTGGGAGATTCGGTGGACAGCGCGAGCAGAGTAAAAGTTCCCTCGAGCTCGGCGGTTACTTCCCGCATGGCGACGACCAACCGTCGCGCGACAGCCTCGTCAGTGCCACTCAGCCCCGCAATTTCTTCCGTGTACGAGGCCGCATCTGCCTGATCGTAGGCGCGCGCAAGCAGGTGCACGACCACTTCCGTATCGGTTTCCGAGGCAAAAACCGCGCCTTGTGCGCGCAGTCGGGTGCGCAGTTTGTCCGCGTTTTCGATGATTCCATTGTGGACAAGTGCGAAGCGTCCGTCGGGGCTGACGTGGGGGTGAGCGTTTGTAACCGTTGGGCGCCCGTGAGTTGCCCAACGGGTGTGCCCGATCCCGGCGAAAGCGTCGGCTGGTGCCTCAGAAT
>USHU01000070.1 GCA_900554605.1 uncultured Actinomyces sp. | reverse complement strand
CCGCCCCCAGCGCGGGCACCTTCCCGTTCTTCCTGCCCTCTTTCGAGGGCCTCCCCGTTCCAAGCACTGACTGTTGACTGAGCACAAAAGTTATCCACAGCGTCGAGGGAGGCGCGAGTTATCCACAGAATAGTCGCACTCAAACCCTTCTCCTTGTTCCCGCTCTTACTCTCGCTTCAAGCGGAGAAGAATTCTCCGGAAACTGTGAAAGGAAGAACCATGATCGGGAGGCAAGGATATGCGCCTGGTGCAAGAAGGTCGGGGCTTGGAAAAGTAACGCGGCTCCTCGTCTATATGGCGGGGGTCGCAACGGTGAGTGTGCTCGCAATGAGCCCGCAACCAGCACATGCGCTATTCGAGGGCAACGGTCTCTATGTCAAAGGCGTCGGAGCGCAATCAATCGGCGGATTTTGGCTGGGGGCGTACACGGCGCCTCACAACGTTGAAACTCGCTACCCCGTCTGGTGTACGCACATGTGGCGAGCAAATCCAAAACCTCAAGACACCGCCTCAATCAGCGACCTCGGAGAATCAAAACGCTGGGGGCCAGACGAAATTGACCTCTCCACTGCGCAAATGGCGTGGCTCCTTGATCGCTATCAAGGAGACCGCCACCCAGACAACCGTGCAGCACTTTCCTTCCTCATCCACGCAAATTTTGAGGGGGATCAAGCGGGGAAGAACACTCAGGATTCAGTGAACACACTGGTCGATCGCGTTCGCGAGCAACTCCCTCAGGTCTATGAGAAGGCAAAAGACTACGTGCGCCAGGCGCAAAAGGCTGCTGTGACGACCTATGAGAACGGAAGCGTCGAGTCGCGCACGCCTCGCAATGGTTTGCTCAAAGACCTGGGTGTGAAGAATGAGAAAGGGGAGTGGATCCCGGGCCTCAAATTGAAATTGATGCTCATTGGGCCTGCGCGCTTCACATCGACGGGAACATCGCAATGGGAAGGAACAACACAAGACACCGGAGTGAGCCTGGAGTGGGAAGCAACAGGAAACGGAAGCGTGAAATGGGAAGGGACATACGTCAACCCCGTTCGAACGACGCTCACGCGCTACGGTGTTCGCACCGCAACGCAAGACACGGCCTCGTACGGGAATAGGCCCGAGGGTGACAAGGAAGAAAAGCGTCTTAAAGGGGGAGAGTGGAAAGTTCTCATGGATTTTCAACCCATGCTCCGCTCGAAGGTCGAAGAATCGACTATTACCGGTCACCATCTTGTTGACACGATCACTGCTTTTGCAGACCCGAACTATGGGGACGGGACGTGGATTCATGACGACCACGGGCCAATTCCCGTAACTTTTGATGGAATCGCCTATGACTTAGGAGAAGAGCCTCCGCCGTCGCCAGTTGATGGACGTTTGATCCCGCAAGATGCTCCGGTTATCGGGTACGCTTCAGCGGTTTTCGCTGGGGAAGGAACACAAACTGTAACAATCGATGTTCCTGAATCGGTGCATAAGCCCGGTTTCGTTTCTTGGGTGTGGAAAGTGCGAAAGGATCATCAGGGGCAGTACGCTCCGTTGATCCATTCAGACTGGTCGGACCAGCTTGCCTTATCAACGGAAACCAGCGTCACTCCATGGAAAGTTCAGATCTACTCTGCAGCTCAGGTCAAAGAAACCCTTGGGGGAACGTATCTCATCGATGACCTGTGGGTGAGCGGTTTTCCGCAGTCTCATCCAGGTTGGATGGGGCGAGAGCCTTTCGGGGCGGATGCGCCACGAATGCGCCACCGTCTTCTCTTCTTCCCTCAAGGGCTTGAGGTCGCAGAAGAAAACCGCGATAGAGCAGAGGAAATCGGAAGCGTTGAGATTCCAGCGCGAAACGGCTACTTCCCTTCGCTAGGCGACCTCACCTTCCGCGTGCAGCCAGAGCGAGTGGGGACCTACGTGTTTACTACCGAGTTTGATGGGGACAGTAGGGTAGCGGCGTATCGCTCTCCCGTTGATGACAGGAATGAACAGTACACGCGCAAGGAAGGCCGGCCGATCGCGATCTCGACGCATGCGCGCGATGGCGCAGATTCGGACCAGATTGTGGCGGGCAGCGGTCCAGTGAGCATCGTTGATAGTGTGTGCTACGAAGGCGTCGAGGCCGGACGTGAATACGCCCTCAACGCAACCCTTGTTGATCGCGAAACCGGAGTGCCCTTGTCGGACGAACACGGACTGGTTAGCGCGCGCACGGAGTTTCGTGCTGACTCCTCAAAGGGGTGCGCTGAGGTTGTCTTCCATACGCAAGGAGAACAGCTTCGAGGAAAACAGCTTGTTGTTTTTGAGGATCTCTATCAAGGAAATGAAAGAGTCGCATTTCATCGAGATATCAATTCGCGCGATCAAAGCGTGAAGGGGGAAGAACCGAAGAAACCTCGTATGGCACGAACCGGGGCAGTCGCTAACTCGCTTGCGGCGATGGGGCTCCTCTTAGCGGGAATTGGGCTGGCCGTGCACCGGGTATCGCGACGCTGCGACTCGTAGGGGCAGGGAATTCTTCTTCAATAAGCGCCCGCAAGGCAATACAAATGGGTGGTGGCGAAAACTTGAGTTTTCGCCACCACCCATTGATGTAGGCAAAGATCAGGACATGCGACGTGCGCGAGCCGCGCGGCGCTTGAGGGAGCGACGCTCTTCTTCACTCATTCCGCCCCACACTCCGGAATCCTGATTGTTCTCTAGGGCCCACTGCAGGCAGATCGCTTGAACTTCACACTCGCGACACACTGCCTTGGCTTCGGCCGCCTGTGCGATGGCTGGTCCCGTATTCCCAATAGGGAAGAAGAGCTCTGGGTCAACGCTGAGGCACGCGGCTTTACTCCGCCAATCCATTATGGGTACTCCTTTAAGAGCGTAAGCGCGGGCATTGAATGCCCGCGCCGAACAAAAACAACAGTCTTTAGTTTCGAGGATTCAAAGTTGTATATCAAGAGTTACGAGAGGATTAAATCGCAGAATTGATGTGCAAGGGATCACTCTATTTAAAACTCAGGACGAAACGCCTAGCGGCGCCACGGTGAATAATTACCCCCGAATAAGAATTCCAAGAATGTGCATATAAAGAACTGGGAAAATCCTGGCAGGTTTGGGCGATGAAGCGCAGTGCGTCGCCGGAAGGATTTGGGAAGAACAATAAATCGTGGGGCAAGCTCAATGCCTTTAACCAGCATGTTTGCTCGAAGTAATCAACAGAGCAACTCGGATTTATTCTCCTTAGAACGCTTGCGAGAATAGAATTCTCCTCCCCGATTAATATGCATTCCTGCTCTGAAAATAGAAATCGTTTTAAGTGTGATCCATAACGAATTTCAATGCCTAAAACATGCATGTCAACGTCGATTTTTGCGCGAGATGCAACCGTCGTTTTCTTACTCAGCGGTGTCTTAGGGAAACTATGAATATATGGAGAGGCATGCCCTCTCCTCCTCATCATCATGCTTGACCCTGGCCTTAAAGGTGTACCTGTCACAGCCGCTCCAGAAATTTCGATGCTGCGCTGCAGCATCGCTTCCCACGAGCACAGGTTCATGATGAGTTTCGGTTCGGGGTGCTCTACGGGCAGAGCCATCATTGTCTCTTGGACAGAATTCCACAGATGCCCTGGTTGATTTGTTAGTTGAGCCTGCCCGATAAGCCCAGAATTGGAAGCAATGTCGCGAGAAGGTATGTCGTACCAATTGTGTTCGAAAGAACCGTAGCGCGAGCGATGGGCAAAAGTCCCTGAACCCTCGCTTGCTACCAGAATGACCTGAGTTCCATCGCACGCGCGTGTGAATTGCCCCCACATCTGATGAGCACGTAAAACTCCGAAACACTCTTCCATCGAGTGAAGAACGTTTTCGATGTTCTCAATCCAAAGAACGCAAGGGGAGTAGTCCGTGATTGCTTCGCAGAAAACACCGCAATCCAGAGCATTTCGAATGAGAAAGGGAAAAGCCGTGCTTCCCGGTCCGCCTGGTTGCGTTCCAGCGTTTTCCGCTTCCAAGGACATTCCGTATACGGGCAATCCAAGCGCATCACTGAGTGCAAAGGCGCATGAACGTGCAATGCGTCCAAGCTTGAGACGAGAACTTCCCACGCCACTGAACAATATGTTTCCGTGCCGCCACATGAGTGGGCAATGAGTGCCCGTATCAATTCCATCACGCAGCCCAAGAACGACACCTTCACGCCCAGCTGTATTCATGTCCTTCAACTGAGCAGAGGGAATGTGTGAGGGAAGCGGAGGGCACCACAGAGGAGTGCGCTGCCTCGTCAAATTCCCGCACTCATCCGCGAAGCTGCTATCCCTGATTTTCCCAATGACGTCCTCAACATCGTGGCAGTACGCAAATTGCACTTCGTGACCAGAGCCGATGAATGCACGCCCGGGAATTCGCGGAATACGTGCGGCACCCCCGCTACCGATGATGTCGAGCGATTCGGCCTCGGTAATGGTTCTTAAAGCGATTCGCAGCTCGGTGTTGGCGCGCATTGTCGTATTGACTGCGCCACTGGGGTGCTGGGTTGCATAGAGGAGATGGAGTCCCAAGGAACGACCTTGGGATGCAAGGCGAGAGAATATCTCCAGAGTCGTGGGATGAAGATCTGCAAGTACACGAAACTCATCGACAACGATCAGGATCCGGGGAGGGGGAAGTGGCGCTTCGCCCCGTCGATAGTGCTCGTACCACTGCTGAAGATCTTTGACCTGCAATTGGGCGAAATCAGCCTCACGCTGAGCCAAACAAGAAGCTAAACCACGTAGCGCGCGAGCGGATTTCCCGGGATCAAGATCAGTGAGGACCGCCTCGGTGTGAGGGAGGCGAGCTAAGGGTGCAAGAGCCGAACCTCCTTTATAGTCAACCAAAACAAGACGGAGGCGAGCCGGCGAGTAGCGAGCGCATAAACCGAGAAGCCACGTGCGAAGTGCTTCTGATTTTCCGCTTCCTGTCGTCCCTGCAATAAGCGCGTGTGCTCCTTCGCTCACCAGATCAATGCTGACTTCTCCGGCGGAGTCCTGACCAATAGGAGTTCTCAGCGAGTAATCCGCATCAATTCCATTCCAGGAGAGCTCTGTGAAATCGCAGTCGTTGGGAATGCTCGCGCAAGAGTGGGCATGTGTGATCATCTGCCACCATGCCGGTGAAACCGGTGTTTGGTCCGCCGGGATTACGGCTTCGCACCAGGTGGGGAGCTGCGCGTAGCTGTATGCCCACGCGAGGTGAATTTCTTCCTTGACGCGCTTAGTTTCCGCGTCATGCGCTTGCCCCTGGGGTTTCCATTCATCTCCGAGGCCGTGGAGAAAAATGTGCACCGAGTCGGCTCCCGCTGTGCCAAGAATGAGGGGCGGAGAGTCGGCGAAGTGAAGATGGGCGCCTCCTGCTTGCGTTGCGATTTGCGATGCAAACCAAAAGGCCATGAGCTGGGACTGCGAGCCAAGGGCTGCGTAATAGTGGTGTGATAAGGGCTCTTCTGTAAACGGATGTAGCCTGCCTGTTGCGGATTGGGAAGGAGTGGCCTCGGGAGTCCCTGAAGGCTCAAGAAGCAAGGGTTTTCCACGTCCAACTAAAGAGGGATAAAGAGCGAATGGTCGAGAAGATCTGGTCGCGGATACGTGAAGGACTAAAGCCACGGCTGCGGCGTCGAGTCGTTTCCCGTGAGAGCCTTGGCGAAAATGTCGAAGCCCAAAGGAGAAGAGAATAACGGCCAGGGGAAGCACAGCAAGAACGAGATAACTCCTGTTTCCCACTCCCATCGCGCTTATCCGCAGCCCCATGAACAGGGCGATCGGAAGAAACCCGATGAAAGACACCACTGGAAGAGCAAATCCTCTTCGCTGAACAGAACTAGGGAAGGAAAGGACTGCCGGGCGAGCGCGATACGCGTAGAAGTCAGTTGAGCGTGAAAATCTGACTCTAACTTTCAACGCTGGACCGACGCGATAGGTGCGGGTGGGGCAGGCGCGTCTCCAGATTCCGAATCGCCGTGTTTTCACTGAAATCTGGCTCGATTCATCGCGAGGTATGAGCCGCATCCGTTGGTAGCGAGAGGAATCGCTGAGAGTTTCGCACTCGGCTGGGAATTGAGGAGGCGTGTTTCCTGGCAGGGCAATGATGCCTTGGTGGGGACCTCGAATGCACGCGAGATGCCATGGGGCACGCAGCGCAGCTTCTGGAAGAG
>USHU01000069.1 GCA_900554605.1 uncultured Actinomyces sp. | reverse complement strand
CTGACCAAGCCCGCGCACTCCTTGATCAAGCTGAGACAAGCGCAAAGGAAGCCCTCGCAGCTCAGCAGTCCGGACAAAACGCCTACGAGACTCTAGAAGTTGCACGCCGCGCTCTGGCTCTTGCTCGCCACCAGCTTGAATCGATTACCCAAGCACCCGACCAGCTTGCCCGTTCGTCCGAGCTTCTGACCGCCGCGATCGGCTCGATCACTTCCGATATTTCTGATGTCACTCGTCTCAAGGCGGATCCAGTCGCCTTCAAGCCCTTGGTGGATTCAGCTCAGGCTGCCATTAGCGGCGGCCATGCTGCCCAAAACGGCCAGGGCGACCCCCTTGCTGCTCTGGAATCCTTGCGTCTTGCGGAGGCTGCGCTTGACGAGGCCTTGACTCCCCTGCGCAGCGCCGAAGAGCGCGCCCAGCGCGCTCAATCGGGAATCGATGCGCTCCTTTCGCAGGCTGATTCAGAGGTTGCACGCGCGAACCAGCACATTACAAGCCACGGATCCTTGGTCGGATTCGATGCACGTTCCCAGCTTTCTTTTGCGCGCTCCGCACTCCAAAATGCCCACTCATTCCACAACCAGGGCAATGACGAGAGTGCTGCCACCCAAGCACGCACTGCAATTTCCTACGCACAGTCAGCTATGACAGCCCCGCTCACCACTCCCCAGCAATCATCCGGAAGCCGTATTGCGGATGGCCTCACCGGTGCTCTGGTTTGGTCGGTTCTCGATAGCATTCTTTCCTCGGGCGGTTCACACCGTCGTTCCTGGGATAGCGGTTGGGGCGGATCAAGTTGGGGTGGCGGGGGCTCCAGCAATAGCGGCAGTTTCGGTGGTTTTGGCGGATCCTCAGGAGGCTTTGGCGGCTCCAGTGGATCAGGTCACACCGACTCGTTCTAATTAAGGTATAGTTCAACCAACATCCCTTTCCCGCATCCCAAGGAGAAAACAATGGCGGAAAAGCAGACCATTCTCGGACGCATCTCGCAGCTGGCCAAGGCCAACATCAACGCGCTCCTCGACCGCGCTGAAGACCCGCAGAAGATGCTCGACCAGCTCATTCGTGATTACACGAACTCCATTGCAGAGGCAGAAACCGCAGTCGCACAGACCGTCGGCAACCTCCGCTTGGCTGAAAAGGATTACGAAGAAGACGTCGCAGTCGCCGCAGACTGGGGACGCAAGGCAGCCGCGGCCTCGGCAAAGGCTGAGGAACTGCGCGCGGCCGGTGATCAGGCTGGCGCACAGAAGTGGGACGACCTCGCACGCGTCGCCATCGGCAAGCAGATCCAGTTCCAAGGCGAAGCAAAGACCGCCGAGCCGATCATTGCCTCACAGCGCGAGGTTGTTGAGAAGCTCAAGACCGGTCTGACGCAGATGAAGGACAAGCTCGGAGAGCTCAAGATCAAGCGCGATCAGCTTGTTGCTCGCCAGAAGGCAGCCGAGGCTCAGGCACAGGTTACCGATGCCGTTTCCTCGATCAATATTCTTGATCCTTCTTCCGAGCTCTCTCGCTTCGAGGACAAGGTTCGTCACACTGAGGCACTCGCGCAGGGCAAGGCAGAGGTCGCCGCATCTTCGCTGGACGCTCAGTTTGCCGAGCTCGAGACCGATGCTTCGCAGGTCGAGATTGAAGCTCGTCTTGCAGCACTGAAGCAGCAGAACTGATTCATTACATAAAAAGTGTGGGCTCTGGATTCCAGGGCCCACACTTTTGCGTTTTAGATGTAGTCGAAGGGATCGAAGGTGTCGATGTCGATGATGTGAATGCGTGGGAGCTGAACTTGGAAGGCATGCGCATCGTATTCGAGGTCGATAATTTCGAGTCCCATATCCTCAAGTTCATGGAATTGGCTCGAAAGGAATTCCTTGAAGCACATGATCCCGACGCGATGCCCGTTCTCAAGGAGTTCTTGAATTTGGGGAAGGAAATCCGCATCGTGTGAGGCCAAAATGACTGACCCCACGCCCTTGTGGGCGATCGCCTCGAGGGTACGTTGGATACCAACATCAACAACTTTCATATCCTCGGGACCCGCCAAGGGCAGCGCACGATAGCCCATCGCATGCAGAGCCTGAATGAAGCCCATGGGCAAGTAGCCAGAACTCCCGTTCAGGAAGAACAGGCCGCGCACGTGCTGGTCCCAGAGCTGTTCAGTCGCCTCGCGAATACGATCCCAACGGGGTCGTTCTTCGGGAGTGGGGCGGCGCTCTAAAACGGATAGGCCAAGGGTGGCGTCAATATTTTCGCCATCGATCAGGAGGTAGGTTTCTTCAACGTCAACGGGATCCATAGAGCAATCCTATATGGCCCTTAGGATCCCGTTGAGTGTTTTTACGCGCGCCCCTTCATCTAGTCTTCTTCGACCCAATCGAAAGTTCTCGTCACGGCCTTCTTCCACAGACGGTAGGTGCGATCACGCTCGGCGGCATCCATCGTAGGAGTCCAGCGTTTTCCTTCCTGCCAGTTGGCCACGATGTCTTCGGTTCCTGTCCAGTAACCAACAGCAATTCCAGCCGCGTAGGCTGCGCCCAGCGCAGTCGTTTCAATGACTTTCGGGCGAACAACGTCTACGCCACATAGGTCGGCTTGGAATTGCATGACGAGGTTGTCATGCGTCATTCCACCGTCAACTTTAAGTTCCCTGAGCGGCACTCCCGCGTCCGCGTTCATTGCGTCGAGGACTTCCGCACTTTGGAATGCCGTCGACTCTTCGACGGCGCGGGCGATGTGTCCCTTGGTGACATAGCGAGTCAGTCCCACAATTGCCCCGCGCGCATCCGAACGCCAGTAGGGGGCGAAGAGCCCTGAGAATGCCGGGACGAAGTAGACTCCCCCGTTATCGTCAACGGTCTGAGCAAGTGCCTGAATATCCTTCGATTCTTCAATGAGTCCCAGGTTGTCGCGCATCCATTGGGTGAGCGAACCGGCGATGGCGATCGAGCCTTCAAGGGCGTAGACCGGATCCTGGTCGCCGATCTTGTACGCGACTGTTGTGAGTAGACCGTTTTCAGAAAAGACCGGTTCAGTACCGGTATTCATCAGCATGAAGCAGCCGGTTCCGTAGGTGTTCTTCGCCATGCCCTTTTCAAAGCAGGCCTGGCCGAAGGTTGCGGCTTGCTGATCACCGAGGATGCCCGAAATCGGGGTATCGATGAGCAAGCCATTCTTCCGTCCATAACCGTAGATCTCAGAAGACGACTTGATTTCTGGGAGCATCGACATGGGGATCCCGAAGATCTCACAGACGTCCTGACGCCACTGAAGCGTACGGATATCCATGAGCATCGTGCGCGAGGCGTTGGTGACATCGGTGCAGTGCACACCGCCATTGACCCCGCCCGTCAGATTCCACAAAACCCAGCAGTCGGTGTTGCCGAAGAGGAGGTCCCCGGCCTCGGCACGCTGACGCGCTCCCTCGACGTTGTCGAGAATCCACTTAATCTTTGAGCCTGAGAAATAGGGTGAGAGCCCGAGGCCACAGATCTGTCGGAAGCGATCAGGTCCTTCCTCCCCCTCGAGTTCTTTTACGATGTCGGAGGTCCGCATGTCTTGCCAGACGATTGCGTTGTAGACCGGCTCTCCGGTGTTCTTATCCCACACCACGGTGGTCTCTCGCTGGTTTGTAATTCCAACAGCCGCAAGAGAGTGACGGTTAATTTCTGCCTTTTGCAAGGCCTCGGCAACAACTGTTCGCACAGAACCCCAAATTTCCATCGGGTCGTGCTCTACCCATCCGGGATTGGGGAAAATCTGAGTGAATTCCTTCTGCCCAACGGAGACAATCTCACCGGAGTGATTGAAGATGATCGCTCGTGTGGAGGTTGTTCCTTGGTCGATCGCCATGACAAATTTTTCGGTAGTCATGAATGTCCTTTCAGAGTTGTTGTCACGTCGTTGTGCACTACTCGGGCGCAAGCGAGAAAGTAGATTGCGGCAGCGATGACGATGTTCCCCAAACACGAGGAACACCGCGCAACGAAGCGCGATCCAAGAATCCTTCTAGTATCTCATTCATTGCCTACGCACCATAATTTCAATGAACGTTTGTTCAGGACTGAGGATCCCCCATTCACGAATTGACGAGGTTCACTTGCTCGCTTTTGGCGTAAACACGCGATTCATCAAATCTATCCCGCTGCACGCTTGTGCATGGCATACTAGGAAATGTGACGATACGTGACGAACAGGCGCATGAAGCGGCCTCGATGTACTACCTCCAGGGGCAGACGATGGAAACCATCGCCCGCCACCTCGGTGTGTCACGTTCATCCGTCTCCCGCTTACTGACCTACGCGCGCAATTCGGGCTTGGTCCGTATTTCTGTCGCCGCGACTCCCGGGAACCGGGGTTCGCTTTCCGGGCAGATCAACGAGATTTTCGGAGTCCACACTTCGGTTGTTCCCGTCCACGATATTCACACCGAAGTCAATCGCCTCCACAACGTTGCTCGCGTCGCTGCGGAACGACTAGTTGATCTTTTGAAGCCCGGTGACACTTTAGGAATCGCCTGGGGTAACACGACATCCGAGGTCACACGGTGTCTACCTCGAGTCAACCTCCCGGGGTCTACGGTTGTCCAGCTCAACGGCGCAGCAACAGCAACAGAATCCGGCTTTCCCTACGCCGACGCAATTATTTCACGCGCTGCGACCGCACTTGGCGCACGCATGGTTCACTTCCCTGTTCCCGCATTCTTTGATTTCCCGGAAACTAAAGAAGCATTGTGGAGAGAACGTTCAATCACCTCTGTGCTTGCGACCATCGATTCGGCAAATGTTGCGCTCTTCGGTGTCGGTTCTCTTTCCGCGCGTCTTCCTTCCCGCGTGTACTCCGGCGGATTCCTTGATGCTGACGAAATCGCTCAGGCGCAAGAAGATGGCGTCGTGGGCGATGTGTGCACGGTCCTCATTCGCGAGGACGGTTCGACCGATATGGACTTAAACCGTCGCGCTTCGGGTCCTTTCCCTGAAACCTTGAAGAAGATCCCGAGGCGTCTTGCCGTCGTTGCGGGTGCTTCGAAGGCGCTCCCGCTTCTGGGAGCTCTACGCGCAGGAGTCATTACCGACCTTGTGCTCGATGACGGCGCTGCGCGAGAGCTTCTTGACCTGATCCGCCACCGCACGCACGCCTAAGCCCCCAACGCGTTTCAGTGGCAAGCGCGCGTATGCAGATAAACAGCGACCGGCCTCGTCAATGACGAAACCGGTCGCGAAATGTTTGAAGATCAGCCCAGGCGCTTGACCAGCGGGAAGGGGATCGTTTCACGAATGCCCTGGCCGGTCAGCACCATGAGCAGGCGGTCGATGCCCATGCCCATGCCACCACACGGCGGGAAGCCCTGCTCCATGGCGATGAGGAAGTCTTCGTCCATGACCATGGCCTCGGGGTCGCCGTTGGCGGCCGCGAGGGCCTGCGCCTCGAAGCGCTCGCGCTGGACGACCGGGTCAGCCAGCTCGGAGTAGGCGGTGCCCGTCTCGAAGCCGCGCACGTACAGGTCCCACTTTTCGGTGAGGCCGGGGCGCGAGCGGTGGTAGCGGGTCAGCGGGGAGGTGTCCTCCGGGAAGTCGTAGACGAAGGTCGGCGCCCACAGCTTGGAGGCGACGAGCTCCTCGAAGATGTCTTCCACGATCTTGCCGGACACGGCGTAGTCGTCGACCTCCAGGCCGATGCGCTCCGCGTACTTGACGAGGGTCTCGCGCGGCGTCTCCACCGTGATTTCTTCACCCAGGGCCTCGGAGGTGGAACCGTACAGGTCGATGTGGTCCCAATCGCCCGAAAGGTCATACTCGGTACCATCTGCCAGCGTGACAATTTCCTGGCCTTCAGACAGGCCGAAAGCATCGCGAGCCGCCTGCTGAATCAGGTTACGCGTCAACTCGGCCATTCCGTTGTAGTCGGAATAGGCTTCGTAGGCCTCCAGCGAAGTGAATTCGGGGCTGTGAGAGGAATCCATGCCTTCGTTACGGAAGTTACGGTTCATCTCAAAGACGCGATCCACGCCACCGACAGCTGCGCGCTTGAGGTAGATCTCGGTAGCAATACGCAGGTAGAGGTCCATATCCAGCGCGTTCATGTGCGTGATAAAGGGACGTGCCGAAGCGCCACCGTGGATGACCTGGAGCATCGGAGTCTCGAGCTCGATGTAATCACGGCGGAAGAAGTTCTCACGAATGGAACGGTTCACTGCAGCGCGAATACGGATCATATT
>USHU01000068.1 GCA_900554605.1 uncultured Actinomyces sp. | reverse complement strand
CGCCGATGCCGTCGCCTCTGGACGTGTAGGCAGGGCCGAGCTTGCTGCTTCCGTAGGCTGAGCCGGCGCTGTAGCATCGGCGCTTCGACGAGCTCGCGGGGGACGCTGCGTAGTTGCAGACGCCACAGGTTCCGAGGCCGTGGGCTGAGTAGAGGGCGCTACAGTGGTTGGTCGCGGCGAAGCCTTTGAATCTTCGGAAGGCGTGGGTGCTGAAACAGTCGGTACCGGCATGGGCGCGACCGAGGCCGTGGGCTGAGTAGAGGGGGCTGCGCTCGTTGGCTGAGCAGGTACGCTCGCCTCTGCGGTTACTTCACTCGAAGGCTGAGGAACCGCAGTGGTCGGCATGGGCGCAGGTTCCGTCGTCACAGTCGGCTGAGCACTAGGTTGCGGATCGGCGGTAACCGTTGAGGGAAGCGGGGCTGGCTCACTGGTGGCATTGCCGTTCTTCTTCCACACACGGACGTAGTCAACGAGCATGTCAGAACCAGCACCTTGATAGGCTTCCTTGAACTTAATGGCATCGGTGTACGTCGTATCACCACGTTCAGAGGCTAGGAAAGAACCGCCAACCATATGATTAAGACGAAGCACCATGCCGTTGGCGTCGTTGATAAAGGGGTTATCCCCTTTAACCTGATCGTAAGTGACGGTATGGCCCCGCTTCCCATCCAAATAGAAAGTGATTGAGTTCCCGTTCTTCTCCACACCATAGGTATGGAACTGGGTCTGCGAAGTACCATCGCCCCCGAGTTGTCCCATGTGCTGCTCAGTCTTTTGAGGATTCCCAACCCCAGGTGTATGAGCATTCGCTTGTAGGAAGCTTGGATCCCATCCTTTAGCTTCGACGACATCAATCTCACCGTGAGCCGGGAATGATGCCGGGGCAATACCGGTCATCCAAAATGCTGGCCACGATGCAACGGCATTAGGGAGTTTGATACGCGCCTCAGCATAGAAGTCGCCATAGGCAGCGTACTTTATACCTTTGTTATCGCGCGTCTGAACCATTGCTGAAGTGAAAGGCGCTTTATAGGTTTCGGAGCGCCCATTAACCGTCCGAGTGCATTCACGGTCGACCGTGACCATTGATCGCGAACGGCTGTCATACTTCTGACGCGTCGGCTCGTACTTCGCAGTCAAATGGAGGTTTCCCCCCGAGACAGACGCATTTTCCTTCGAATCGGTGTACTGGGCCTGTGAGCGCGTTTTCGTGTCAAAGCAGGAGTATTCGTATCCCCACTTCGACGTGTCAAGTTCATTTCCGGTGAATTCATCCTGAAAGATCAGAGTGTTGTATCCCAGGGCTTGAACTTCATTGGGAGTCGGCTGAACATCCCCTGCGCTCGCAAAGGAGAGTCCCCCTAGCGTCATCGCAGCGCCGAGCGTGAACGCTCCAAGCGTACGCACAGCTCTATTCCCCGAAAAACGATTCGTCTTTACGTGTGCCATTTATCCTCACTCTGCGGCAAATGTCGACTGCGAAACCAGAGATCATCCCGTCTCACGCACGAGAAGCTGCTCAATCAATGGGGCAGCACGATCTCTGAATTCCGGTGTTCAGGCCGATACCGGTTTACTTACATGTTCAAATCTATAGTTGCAGGTAAACCTGGTTTTTCCTGAGTGATTTCCGGATGAATAGTTGAACATTTCCCATTGAAATAATGGGAAAACTGGGCGAATACTGAAGCCTATATTCGGTTAAATCCTCGAGGGGCTGAGCCAACGCGCAACGAAGGTACGCGTCAGATCTGTCAGATTTTCTTCACTGCCTGAGTTGTCAACCCATATCGAGGCAAGGGCCCGGCGCTGCTCGTCACTAATTTGCCTGCTGATGCGCATTGCCGCTTCTTGCCTACTCATCCCACGTTTTTCCAAACGGTCAAGACGCACATCCAACGTAGCACTCACCATGATGACCCCATCGAATGCATCCGCGTCTTCGCGCCTTGTCAGTAGTGGCACGTCATAGACGGCGAGCTTCCCATCTCCAGCTTGCGCAAGACGTTCCTGCGCCAAAGCAGCGATTGCTGGATGAGTAAGTGAATTGAGCAGAGCTGTACCTTCGGCTGAAGAAAAAGCGCGCTGGGCTAAGAGCTGTCGGTCAAGCACCCCGCCTGCTCCGACAAGATCACTCCCAAAATTCGCAAGCACCGCCTCGTAGACGGGATGATCGAGGGAAAGCACCTCGCGCGCAAGTTCGTCCGCATCGACAATGTGCGCCCCGAGGCCTCGTAAAGCGCGCGCGAGCGTGGACTTACCGGCGCCAATACCTCCGCTGAGAGCAAGCACGTGGGATGGTCCCAAGGGATGCGCCTCGGGAATCGCTCGTAAGAGAGCAGCGCTTGATGAACCTGAGCGAATGAGAGTGTTCACATCTGAAGCGTAGAACAATGAACAGCACTTGGCTAAAGAGGTATGAAATGACAGAATCTCAGGAGTACTCATCACTTCTAGAGGGTTGAAGCAATATTGTGACTGAATCGACGACGACTACACAAAGCAGGCGCTCGCAGGGAACGGGCTTGCTGATCGCAACATCGCTCACGCTGTTTTCGATGTTCTTTGGTGCGGGAAACCTGATTTTCCCTCCAATTATGGGAGCGAACTCAGGTACGCACTTTAACTTAGCCATGATCGGCTTCCTCATCGGGGGCGTCGCGCTTCCCGTCATTGCGATCATTGCAATCGCATTATCAGGAAGTGACCTGCGTGATCTGTCTGGCCGAGGTGGAAAGGTATTTGGAATCACTTTCTCATGCATGGTCTACCTGTCGATCGGCGCCTTCTATGCTCTGCCACGAACCGGTGCTGTTTCCTTCTCGACGGCCGTCGCACCGCTCATTCATTCAACTGCTTTCGTTTCATCGTTAGTCTTCAACGCATGCTTTTTCGGCGTCGCGTTGTTCTTGTCATGGAACCCGAGACAGATCATCCATCACCTTGGAAAGATCCTCACGCCCGTTCTGCTTGTTTTGCTCGTGCTCCTGGTCTTCTTGTCTTTGGCGAAGCTACCGCCTTCAGACGCTGCCCCGGTTGGGCAATACGCAAGCGCTCCCCTAACCGCAGGTCTCCTTGATGGCTACATGACGATGGATTCCATCGCAGCTCTCGCTTTTGGAATTATCGTTGTTGCATCTTTCGATCAGGGAGAAGGCGGACTCAGTGGGATCAAGCTCGTTCGTAAGACCAGCTCTGCCGGTGTAATCGCTGGCATTTTACTTGGCCTTGTCTACGTTGGACTCGGCCTGATCGGTCACGTCATTCCCAGCGGTCAAAGCTACTCCGACGGGGCTGCACTCTTGGCCGACGCTTCACGCATCACCATGGGAACTGCCGGACAGGTCGTCTTCGGATTGATCGTTCTCACCGCGTGCATGACAACTGCGGTCGGCCTTCTTGCCGCAACCTCGGAGTTCTTCGAGCGACTCATTCCGCGGATCCCCTACAAAACCTGGCTCGTTGGGTTCACGATCATTTCCTTCGTCTTGGCATCAGCCGGACTCAAGGCAGTGCTCAACGTTGCGGTGCCGATTATTACCTTCCTCTACCCAATCGCAATTTCAATCATCTTCGTTACGATCGTCACGCATCCGCTGCGCTACTCGATGCGCATTCATTGGACATTCCGCCTGGGAGTCTGGGTTGCCAGCCTATGGTCACTTCTGACCACCGCAATCTCGCTGGGAATCTTGACCTTCGCTTCTCCTGTGCTTGCGTGGAGCCCCGGGCAGGATCTTCAGCTTGGTTGGGTTCTTCCCTCATTGGGCGCAGCTATTCTTGGTCTGCTCGCCGATATCGTCTTATCCAAGCGCACTCAGGAGTAGCCTTCACGCGCTGGCACTGAAGTGGCCCGTCTCGAAAGAGACGGGCCACTCTTTTAGTCAAGGGGAATGAACTGAGTCCTGCGCTTCAACGAAGAATTTGGATCAAGTAATGCGCTCTCGTCACTAACAGTTTCTCCCATTCACCCGCCGAACAATGACGGCAGCATTCAATGAACAATGACAGTAAAAAACTGAGGCCCCGGTTTTCACCGGGGCCTCAGAACTGACTATGAGCGCTTAGGCGCTGCGATTCAGTTGTTGGTCAGCTTCTCACGAAGTGCTGCAAGTGCCTCATCGGAGGCGAGGGTGCCTTCGGAGTCGACCGGGGTCGAGTACGAGGCCTGCTCTTCAACTGCGGGAGCTGCTTCGGCGTCCTCTTCAAGAGCCTTTGCAACCTGAGCCTTGTGGGCTTCCCAACGAGCCTGAGCCTGTGCGTACTGAGCTTCCCAAGCCTCACGCTGTGCCTCGTAGCCTTCCATCCATTCCTGGGTTTCGGGATCGAAGCCTTCGGGGTACTTGTAGTTGCCCTCTTCGTCGTACTCAGCGGCCATGCCGTAGAGCGAAGGATCAAACTCTTCAGAGTTGGGATCGACGCGCTCGTTGGCCTGCTTCAGGGACAGCGAGATACGACGACGTTCGAGGTCGATATCGATGACCTTGACGAAGACCTCGTCGCCAACCTTGACAACCTGCTCGGGCAGCTCAACGTGACGCTGAGCGAGCTCGGAGATGTGAACCAGACCTTCAATTCCGTCTTCAACACGCACGAATGCGCCGAAGGGAACGAGCTTGGTGACCTTGCCGGGCACGACCTGGCCAATGGCGTGGGTACGTGCGAAGGTCTGCCACGGATCTTCCTGGGTGGCCTTGAGCGAGAGCGACACGCGCTCGCGGTCCATGTCGACGTCCAAGACCTCGACGGTGACTTCCTGGCCAACCTCGACGACCTCTGAGGGGTGATCGATGTGCTTCCACGAGAGCTCGGAGACGTGAACCAGACCGTCAACGCCGCCGAGATCAACGAATGCACCAAAGTTCACGATGGAGGACACGACACCACTGCGGACCTGGCCCTTCTGAAGGGTGTGCAGGAAGTTGGTGCGAACCTCAGACTGGGTCTGCTCAAGCCATGCGCGGCGAGACAGAACAACATTGTTGCGGTTCTTGTCCAGCTCAATAATCTTGGCTTCGATCTCACGACCGATGTAGGGTGCGAGATCACGAACGCGGCGCATTTCAACGAGGGATGCGGGGAGGAAGCCACGCAGGCCGATGTCCAGGATCAGGCCGCCCTTGACGACCTCGATGACGGTACCGGTAACAACGCCGTCTTCTTCCTTGACCTTCTCGATCTGTCCCCATGCGCGCTCGTACTGTGCACGCTTCTTCGACAGGAGCAGACGACCTTCCTTGTCCTCCTTCTGGAGAACCAGGGCCTCGATCTGATCACCAACGGCAACCACATCATCCGGGTTGACATCGTGCTTGATGGAAAGCTCGCGAGAGAGGATCACACCCTCGGTCTTGTAGCCAATGTCAAGAAGGACCTCATCGTGGTCAACCTTGACGACAGTGCCCTCGACGATGTCGCCATCGTTGAAGTACTTGATGGTCTCGTCAATAGCGGCGAGCAGGTCCTCGCGGGACCCAATGTCGTTCACTGCAACCTGGGGCGTTGAAACTGCCGGCTGCGAGTTGGTGCTGGTCATGTAGTTGTGTTCTCCGAAACGGACGTATTACTAGATATGGACAATTGCGGCTGCAGGGCGCAAATGGCTATTGCACACAGCAGTACCTTGAGCATTCTAACAGACTGGGGCCGAAAGTCCACCCACCTTAGTGCGCAGCGTCCTTCCACGTCGGCCCGAAGCCAATTGCCACTTCCAAAGGAACTCGAAGAGACATCACGCCTTCCATCCCTTCGCGCACAAGTTGACGCAGTTTCTCCTCTTCACCCGGTGCGACGTCAAAGAGCAACTCGTCATGGATCTGGACCAGCATCCTCGATTTAAGACCTGAGTCTTTGAGCTGCTTGTGCACATCCAGCATCGCCATTTTGACAACATCAGCGGCGCTTCCTTGAATCGGAGCGTTCAGCGCGGCTCGTTCAGCCATCTCACGTCGCGTTCGATTCGACGAATGCAAATCCGGAAGATAGCGCCTCCGTCCCCGAATTGTCTGGGTCCATCCCCATCGGCGAGCTTCGTCAACAAGACCTTCAAGGTAATCATGGACGCCACCGAAGCGTCCGAAATAGCGGTCACGCAGGGCCGCGGCCTCGTGAACGGGAATCTGAAGTTGCGCAGAAAGACCGTAGGCGGACAAACCATAAGCTAGTCCATAGGAGGTTGCTTTAATTCGCGAGCGCTCTTCGGCCGTCACGTCTTCCGGCT
>USHU01000067.1 GCA_900554605.1 uncultured Actinomyces sp. | reverse complement strand
CGCGTCGATGGCTCAAACCCCTCCGAATTTGTTCAAACGAACTTCCCCTACCTTGCGGCAAACGTTGAAGGAATGGGAACGTGGGGAGCGGGCACTCCTTACCTGGGAGAGTACAAGCTGTGGACCTCTCCTTCGGGAGTGACGGTCGCCTTCATCGGTGCGATTGCCGAGGACGTTCCCTACAAGCTCAGCCCCGGAACCACTCAGGGCCTGACCTTCAAGGACCCGATCGCCAAGATCAACACCCTGGCGAAACAGCTCAAGCAGGATGGAACCGCGCAGATCGTCATCGCCATGCTTGATGATGACGTGAAGAACAACTACCCGAAGATGGGCCCCGATGTTGACGGTCTCATGGGTGGCGACACGCACGTTCCTTACGAGTTCGACCATGTCGATTCGGCGGTTGAGCTCACCTCTCAGAACCCCCTTCTGGCGGGTGTTGCCTCCGGTTCTTACACGGATAACCTGGGCCTGATTCAGATCTCCTACGATACGGCGACCGGAAAGGTCGTGAAGGCCGATACCAAGTTGATCCCCGCTGCAACCGTCTACGAGTGCGGTGAAGATCCCCAGACGAAGGCAGTTGTTACCCGCGCACAGCAGGCCTCGGCCGTCGCCGGTGCCCAAGTTGTGGCACGGGGCTACACCGAGAGCTTCCACCGTGGCATTTTCGAGGCGCCCGATGGAAGCATCGAAAAGGGCGGTAACCGCGGTATCGAGTCGACTCTGGGCAACCTGGCAGCTGATGCGATGCGTGAAACAATCCGCACACCCGATGGTAACCCCGTTGATATCGGCATGATCAATGCTGGCGGTCTGCGTGCAGATCTCGAACCCGGTAGCGATGGCACCATCACCTACAAGCAGAGCTACGACGTCATGCCCTTCTCGAACGAGCTGGGATACGTGACCATCAAGGGTTCCGATGTGAAGGATGCTCTGGAAGAGCAGTGGAAGACGAACCTGAACTCTCAGAACTCGCGTCCGCTGCTCAAGCTTGGGCTGTCGAAGAATGTCCAGTACACCTACGATCCTTCCAAGCCGTACGGTGAGCGCATTACCTCGCTGCTCGTCAATGGTGCGCCCATCGATATGAACAAGGAGTACACGGTTGGATCGGTGACCTTCCTGCTCGCAGGCGGTGACACCTTCCCTGCGCTGACCCGTGGAACAAAGACGGTTTTGGGTAACCTCGACCGCGATAAGTTCAACGAGTACCTGGGGACGCACAATGGCATCAAGGCTGCGACCCTCAAGCAGGCAATTGGTGTGACGCTCCCGAGCGATCCGGTTGCTCCCGATCAGGAATTCACCGTGCCTTTGCGCGGCCTGTCCTTCTCCGAAGGTCCCGGGAAGACCCAAAATGTCAAGGTCTCCTTCGGATCGGTAGCCGTTAATGCAAGCGTCAACAACTCGCTGCGCGAAGAGCACGCATCCGATGAGGCCTCGATTATCACAACCGATGGCGCAGGCCAGGCAACTCTGAAGGCCTCGCTGCCGATGTCGGTATGCGCCGCCAAGCCCGAAGGGGGAGTGCTCACGTTGCCCGTCACCGTTGAGACCGACTTTGGAACCGTCGTTCCCGAGGCCTCTGGCTTGACCGTTCAGGTCACCTGCCCTGTCGCGGCGCAACAGCCGGGTGCTGCGGCGACGAAGACAAAGGGCGTTGCGGGTAAGAAACTGGCACGCACCGGTTCCGAGGCCGCGCTGGTGGCTTTGGCTGCTCTCGGTATGGGTGGCCTCGGCTTGGTGATGCGTCGCAAGTTTGCATGATAGGAACTTGGTGTTCGCCGGGATGTGCCGGTGGAAAGCCTGAGTGACCTGCGTTTGTGGGCGGCGGGATTGAGAAGTCCTGCCGCCCACAGGCGTATGTATGGACGGAAAATATAACTTTTATCGATTCGTTATCGCGCTGAGGCCGATTCGCCTTGACGCGTCCGAATATGATGGGAGAAACTCTAAATGGGCGTCAACGCAGCACACCTATGCGTTCTCGCAAGCGGTGGTGCGCGTGTCTTCCAAGCGGTTGATTCGCGCTGTCGCAACCAACCTACTGTGTATCAACACACTCTACTTGGAGGAATAACGGTATGAAGACCCTCACAAGAATCGTTGCAGTCGCTGGCGTTGCTACGCTCGCACTGACCGCGTGCTCGTCCGGTTCGAAGCCCTCTTCGGATTCCGGCTCGACCTCGAGCGCATCTTCCAATGGCGCAAGCTTCAAGGCTTGCGCCGTTTCTGATGCTGGCGGTTGGGACGACAAGTCCTTCAACGAATCCGCATACAACGGCCTGAAGGCCGCACAGTCGAAGCTCGGCATTCAGATCAACACGGCAGAGTCCTCCTCTTCGTCGGACTTCGTACCCAACACTGAATCAATGGTCTCCGACGGCTGCAACCTGATCATCGGCGTTGGCTTCAACCTGGAGAAGGCACTGCACGCCTCTGCAAACGAGAACAAGGACGTCCACTACGCACTTGTTGACTCTTCCTTCTCGGACGACTCCAACAAGACCGTCACCGTTGAGAACGCACGTCCTCTGCTCTTCAACACCGCTGAAGCTGCTTACCTGGCTGGTTACGCCGCAGCGGGCATGAGCAAGACCGGCAAGGTCGCCACCTTCGGTGGCATCCAGATTCCTTCGGTTACCGTCTTCATGGACGGCTTCGCCGATGGTGTCGCAGCCTACAACAAGGCAAAGGGCACGAACGTCCAGGTTCTCGGCTGGGACAAGGCAACCCAGAATGGCTCCTTCACCCAGTCCTTCGATGACCAGGCACTGGGCAAGCAGCAGGCACAGCAGTTCATCGACCAGGGCGCTGACATTATCATGCCCGTCGCCGGACCTGTTGGCCTGGGTGCAGCTGCTGCTGCAAAGGCCGATGGCAAGACCTACATCATTGGTGTTGACTCCGACTGGTACGAATCTGCCCCCGACTACAAGTCGATCGTTCTGACCTCGGTCATGAAGGAAATCGGTGCTTCGGTTGAGCAGGCCATCACGGACTCTGTGAATGGCAAGTTCAGTGCGACTCCTTACGTGGGTACTCTGGAAAACGGTGGTGTCTCCATCGCTCCCTTCCACGAATTCGATTCCAAGGTTCCTCAGGATCTGAAGGATGAGCTCACCAAGCTCACCGATCAGATCAAGGAGGGCGAGCTGAAGGTTGAGTCCCCTAACTCCCCGAAGTGACGCGGAAATTTTAGGCTGGGGCGCGGTGGTTTTCGACCATCGCGCCCCACTTTTTTCGGCTATCCTGAAACGGGAGCTCGATCACGCAGAAGGGGCGCAGTAGAGTGAAATTGGAGCTGAAGGGGATCACCAAACGTTTTGGTCCTCTGGTCGCAAATAACGACATCAACCTGACAATTGAAGAAGGCCACATTCACGCACTTCTTGGCGAAAACGGAGCGGGTAAATCGACGTTGATGAACGTGCTCTACGGCCTTCACCAGCCCGATGAAGGAGAGATCCTCATCGATGGAAAGCCTGTTCACTTCGACGGGCCCGGTGACGCTGTTGCAGCCGGCATTGGTATGGTTCACCAGCACTTCATGCTGATCCCGGTGTTCACTGTTGCAGAATCAATCGCACTGGGTTTTGAACCGACCAAAGCAAGCGGCTTGATTGATCTTGCTCAGGCACGCAAGACCGTGAAAGAGGTTTCAGCGCGCTTTGGTTTCGATCTTGATCCCGATGCCCTCATCGAAGACCTTTCTGTTGGTGCCCAGCAGCGAGTCGAAATCGTTAAGGCCCTCTCGCGTCAAGCAAAGGTCCTTATCCTTGATGAGCCAACGGCAGTTTTGACTCCCCAGGAAACCGACGAACTCATGGCGATCATGCGTCAACTTGCCGATGCGGGAACGTCCATCGTCTTCATCACCCACAAACTGCGCGAGGTCCGCGCCGTCGCAGATGAAATCACCGTCATTCGACGCGGAACCGTCGTCGGTGAAGCATCTCCGCAGGACTCCGAATCCGAGCTGGCCAATAAGATGGTCGGCCGCTCGGTCATGATGCGCGTTGACAAAGCTGAGGCACATCCAAGCAGTGGGGGATTGGAGTTCAAGGAGATCTCCATGCTTTCTCCTACGGGCTTGCCCCTCCTCGACCACGTATCTTTCAGCGTCGAACGCGGTGAAATTGTTGCGGTTGCTGGTGTTCAAGGTAACGGTCAGACCGAACTTGCACAGACCATTTTGGGCCTGGCCGCCCCGAACTCCGGTGAGATCCTCCTTGAAGGAATCGACATTACACACGCAGGCCCCCGCAAGTCTTTGGACGCGGGAATCGGCTTCATTCCCGAGGACCGTTCGACCGATGGCATTATTTCCTCTTTCTCAATCGCTGAAAACCTGGTCCTGGACCAGTACAAGGACTCGCGTTTCGCAGCCGGTCCCATGCTCAAGCTCGGAATCATCGCTCAAAATGCGCGGGCTAAGGAGGAAGAGTTCGACATCCGCCTGACCTCGATCAGTGATCCGATTTCCTCTCTTTCGGGCGGAAACCAGCAAAAGGTCGTTGTCGCGCGCGAAATGTCGAAGGACCTCAACCTGCTTGTTGCGAACCAGCCAACTCGTGGCGTGGACGTGGGCTCGATCGAGTTCATCCACAAGCGCATCGTCGAGGTTCGCGACCAGAACATTCCCGTTCTGTTGATTTCATCAGAGTTGGATGAAGTAATTTCGCTGGCCGATCGCATCGTCGTGATGTATCGAGGCCGTGTGATGGGTATCGTTCCTGCAGATACCCCGCGTGATGTGCTCGGTTTGATGATGGCCGGCGTTCCCTATGACGAGGCTGTTGCGGGCGAGCAGGAAAACGCTGAGGTTTCGGATTCACACGAGGAGGAGAAGTGATGACCCAGGCAAAACGTCCCTCGAAGGCACTGGTTGTGTGTCGTCACATCTTGGGATCGCGGTGGTTCGTTTCCATCCTCGCGGTTCTCATCGCCTTTGCTCTAGGTGCGATTTTGATCGCGATGACCGGAGCATCGGTACTCGATGCCTATTACGCGATGTTCCGCGGGGCAATCTTTGACCCCGGCGCACGCAGCTTCCAACGCCAGATCAAGCCGCTGACAGATTCCCTGTTCTTCTCAATCCCCCTGGTGCTGGGCGGTTTGGGTCTTGCTCTAGGATTCCGCGCAGGGTTGTTCAACATCGGCGGTAAAGGCCAGATTATTTTCGGTGCTCTTTCTGCTGTGTGGGTTGGCTTCGCAATGAACTTGCCTCCCGTTATTCACACCCTTGTTGCTCTTCTTGCAGCGATGGTCGCCGGTGCTCTTTACGCCGGAATCGCGGGTGTGCTCAAAGCAAAGACCGGCGCTAACGAAGTCATCGTTACCATCATGTTGAACTCGATTGCCACCCTGGCGCTGGGTTACATCCTCTCGAAGCAATCGTGGCAGGTCCCGGGTTCTAATCAGCCTCAAACTCCGAAGGTTGCGGATTCAGCCGCTTTCGCTCGCATTCTCGATGCGCCCTTCAAGATTCACATGGGTGTTTTCGTCGCGCTCCTTGCGGTCATCGTTTTCTGGTGGCTCATTGAGCGTTCGACCTTGGGCTTTGAAATCCGAGCTGTTGGTGCCAATCCCGAGGCCGCCCGTACCGCCGGAATTTCGGTTGGGAAGATTACCGCAATCACCATGGCTATCTCGGGTGCCTTCCTCGGCCTTGCGGGCGCAAACGAGGCCTTGGGCACCGTTGGTTATGTCTCGCGCGATATCACTGGCACCATCGGCTTTGACGCCATCACGGTTGCTCTTTTGGGTCGGAACAAGCCCCTGGGCACTCTGGGTGCAGGCATTCTTTTCGGCGCGTTTAAAGCAGGTGGCTACACCATGCAGGCGAAGGGCGTCCCGATCGATATGATCCTGATCCTCCAGTCAGTGATCGTCCTGCTCATTGCAGCCCCCATGTTTGTTCGCTGGCTCTTCCACCTGCCCAAGGAAACCAAGAAGAGCTTGCGCGCTGAGCTCGCTGAACTGAGCGATGACCACACTGAAGAGGATGGGAAGAGCCGGGCCGCGGCCTCGGCAGTGAAGGAAAACGCAGCGTCTGAGGGCGGCGATGCCGTCGTCAATGGCGCCTCCACCGATTCGGAAGGAGAGGCACGATGAGCCAGACGCAAACAATGAATGACGTTCAACTCAAGCGTTCATGGAAGATGCCAGTTGTCTACGTTCTGGCAGTGCTCCTGCAAATTCTCTTCACGATCAAGGTCAGCGGCGACGTCACCATCCGCCTCAATGACAAGTCGCAGAGC
>USHU01000066.1 GCA_900554605.1 uncultured Actinomyces sp. | reverse complement strand
TGATTGACCACATGGGGGCGCATATCCCGTGGCTTTCCATTATTTTCGGTCTGCTGACATTCGTCGGCTGGATCGGTTTGTTGCTGGTGCCCGGGTCTTTCGCATTTATCTGGGTGTCCTTCTTGGCAATCGGGGGATTCACCTTTCCCCTCATCATCGCCCTCATTCCTGCCCGGTCTCGCGACGCAGCTGTGACGGCCGAACTTTCAGCTTTGGTGCAACCCATTGGCTACGTGATTGCTGCGCTTGGCCCTATCGGTTTCGGTATTCTTCTCCAATCCCTCGGAAGTGAGACTATTCCTTTGTTGGCGATGGCGTTCACGGGCCTACTCATGGGAGTGACAACCTACGTCGGATCTGGAACGGGAATAATCGATGATGAACTTGCCGTAGTCGGCTAGTAGATTCACTTCACGAACAAAGAGCTGGCGTCGTCGTCGCCTGTGAATACAAAAATTGGGGGCTGCCGAAGTGGCAGCCCCCAACCGATGAATCCTGTATCAGGCGTCAGCCGCCTGGGCGCCGAGCATGCGCTCGGTCGTTGAAATCTGCTCGCGCAGGAGTCGAATCAAAGCTGCGGACGCATCATGGTGCGACTGAATCCAACGCATTCCCTGCGTAACCAGATCAAGGCCTTCCACGTAGCCTGCGAGGGCCTTCGGGAACATCAAAGTGACGATGTCCTCAGCAATGTGGAAGGTGTGGTCTCTCCAGATCTGCTCGAGGGAATCGAAATAATCGGCAACGACAGGAACGTACATTTCGGGGTTCGTTCGCGCCTGGGCCCAGAAGCCCGAGACCATCGCCCAACGGGTGTCATTGGGAATAGACAGATCGCGAAGAACCGCGTCCCAGACCTGCTGCTTGACAGAAACGTCGCCGACCGCGGCACGCGCAGCCGCCGCCTTTTGATGGCCGGTCATCGTGTCGTCTTCCGCTTCAAGGGCTGCAATCTCAGCCTCGCCCGCAAAACCACCCCGGACAAGCGCGGTGAGCAGTGTCCAACGCAGGTCGACGTCGAGGTCGAGTCCCATGAGGGTTTCGGTGCCCTCGTACAGGCCGCGCACTGCCTCAAAGTGCTCGGGGAGAATTGCGCAGTGCGCGAGCTCGCGGACGAAGAGCTGTTGCTCGTCGGAGTGGGCACTGGCGGTGCGCGCCATGATCAGCAGGGCCGAGGCGACGCGCTCTTGCAGTGCACGACGACGCGCGGGTGCAACGTAGGTTTCGAGTGCCTGGTCGAGGTGGCGCAGGTACAGCCGCAGCATGGTTGCGTTGCGCTCTGCGGGCAGGGCGCTAAGGAGGAGCATCAGGTAATCGCGCGCAGGCATTTCGCCATCGCGGGTCATATCCCAAGCTGACGCCAAGATTACGCCTCGCGTCAAAGAATCCTCAAAGCGAGCGATGTTGCGGATTGCAAAGTCCAAAGACTGCGCATCCAAACGGACCTTCGCATATGCCAAGTCCTGATCGTTAATCAGAATCAGGTCGGGGCGTGCGATGCCAGTTGCCTCGGAGACAACGGTCGAGGAACCATCAACGTCAAGCTCCTGGCTGAAGACGCGCTCGATCGATCCATCCTCTGCCTGGCTGTATCCCGAAACAATGAGGCGGTGGGGGCGCAGTGACGAACCCTCGGAGAAAGGCTCCTGAATGACCTTGAGCTGGGTGATCGCGCCGTTGTCATAGACGTCGATCTGTGGGCGTAGCAGGGTGATGCCGGCTTCTTCAAGCCACACGCGCGACCACTGCTTGAGATCTCGACCCGATGCCTTTTCCAGCTCGCCCAAGAGGTCTGCCAGAGTTGCGTTCGAGTAGGAATGCTTCGTCAGGTACTCATGCAGGCCAGCAAAGAAATGCTCACGACCGACGTATGTGACCAGCTGACGCAGGACAGAGGCGCCCTTCGCATAGGTAATGCCATCGAAGTTCACTTCAACATCGGCAAGATCTCGGATCTCGGCGGTGATCGGGTGAGTAGTCGGAAGCTGATCCTGGTTCATGCCCCAGTCCTTGCGGAGCATGAAGCCGGTCCAGCCTTCGGTGTATTCGGTGGCCTCTGCAAGAGCCAAGTGGCTCATGAACTCAGCGAAGGATTCGTTGAGCCACAGGTCATTCCACCACTTCATGGTGACCAAGTCACCAAACCACATGTGAGCGAGCTCGTGGAGGATCGTATTCGCGCGAGCTTCAAGGTCAGCGGTTGTCGGACGAGTACGGAAGATGTACTGATCACGGAAAGTTACGCAGCCTGCGTTTTCCATTGCGCCAGCGTTGTACTCGGGAACGAAGATCTGGTCGTAGGTCTTGAAGGGGTAAGGAATACCGTAAGCATCCTCAAAGAAAGGGAATCCCGCGCGTGTGATATCCAAGATTCGATCGGAATCCAGAGAATCAAGCAGCGATGCGCGGCACCAAACACCCAGAGGAATCGTACGACCATCGCTGGAAACCAGCGAGTCGGTCACGCCCTGGTAGGGTCCGGCGATAATCGCGGTGATGTAGGTCGAGACACGTTCGGTCTCTTCGAAACGGTAGGTCCACGAGGAGTCGTTCATCTTGGGTTCGGGAGTCGCCGAGTTTGAGAAGACCTTCCATCCGGCGGGTACCGTCACCGTAAAGGTGAAGGTTGCCTTCAGATCGGGCTGTTCGAAAGTGGTGAATACGCGACGCGCGTCCGGAACTTCGAACTGGGAGTAGCAATAGGCCTGTGAGTCGGCCGGATCGACGAAACGGTGGAGACCCTCACCGGTGTGCATGTACTGGCAGTCAGCCTCGACCGTCAGGGTATTGTGTGCAGCAAGTTGCGGAAGGGCAATGCGGTGATCTTGGTGGATGAACGGATCCAAGCTCTCACCATTGAGGACGATCGAGTGAACATTGTTCGACACCAAGTCCGCGAAGGTTGTTTCTCCTTCGGTTGCACTGAATGTCACGGTTGTGCGCGAAAAGAAGTCCTTGTCTCCGCGCGTGAGGTCGAGTTCGACGTCATAGTGATCTACGCGGATCACGTCTGCGCGCTGGATGGCTTCCTCGCGCGTCAGGTTCAGGCCAGGCATTGCTCACCTTCCGATTGTGTTGACGATCAGGACGCGCGGATGCGCGTAAACGTCTTAATTTTTACATGTTTGCCCTTGTGGCGCGAACCTTGCCGCGCCACAAGGGCAATTGTTGTATCGAATTGAAACCTTGGTTGTCGTGGCTACCAGATACGGACGCGCTCTTCGGGGGCAATCCACAGAGTGTCACCAGGGGCCACATCGTAGGCCTCGGCGAAGGGGTCCATATTCGCAACGATCTGATTGCAGCGGAATTCTGCGGGGGAATGAGGATCGATACTCAGGAGCTGTTTGGCGTACTCGCGGCGGATCGCCGTCCTCCATCCCCGAGCCCACGCGGTGAAGAAGCGCTGTGCTGCGCTTTGTCCGTCGATTTCAGGGGCCGATTGTGGGGTAAGCCCCTTCTGTGCAAGGCGAGCAACATAGGCCTGCCACGCGATGGAAAGCCCCGCCAAGTCACCAATGTTCTCGCCCAAGGTGAGCGCTCCATTGACATGGAGCGGGGGTTCTTCCCCTTGGAGATCCCGTGGGGTCAGCGCGTCGTATTGATCGACGAGGCGCTTGGTACGTTCCTCGAAACGTTCCCGATCCTCTTCGGTCCACCAATTCTCCAGGTTGCCTTCCGCATCAAAGCGTGAACCTTGATCGTCAAAACCGTGTCCGATTTCGTGTCCGATCACTGCGCCGATAGCGCCGAAGTTTGAGGCATCATCAGCATCTGGATCGAAGAATGGTGCTTGCAAGATCGCAGCGGGGAAGACGATTTCGTTCATCGTCGGGTCGTAGTAGGCGTTGACGGTCTGAGGCGTCATGTGCCACTCGCTTCGATCGACGGGACCGCCGAGTTTATCCCAGCGACGCTGGACGTGGAAGCGCGTTGCTGCCTCGACGGTATCAACCAAGGAGTCTGAATCGAAGTGCAAGGATGAATAGTCAAGCCATTTGTCGGGGTAGCCGATCTTGGGGGTAAAGGTACCGAGCTTCTTCAAAGCTTGAGCGCGGGTTTCTTCGCCCATCCACTCGCAGTGGGTGAGCGCCTGCTCATAAGCGTCGAGAAGGCTGCGGACAAGGCCATCCATGATCTCTTTATTGGTGGGCGGGAAATGGCGGGAAACCCAAATTTCACCCATGGCCTCGCCAAGGAGAGAAGAGACCAAGGAAAGGCCGCGCTTCCAGCGAGGGCGCAGCTCCCGGGTTCCTGAAAGAGTTCGTCCGTGGAACTCGAAGGAGGCATTGACGAAGTCTTCGGAGAGCAAGGACGCGTACTCGTCGATGAGTGAGTGTTCCATCCACATCTTGAGGACTTCAAGATCGGCGTTTTTCCACAACTGCGTTGCGCCCTCGAAAAACTCCGGATGTGACACGTTGAGTGTCTCAACCTTTTCCACGGGAAGCTTTGCGGCCTTCGCCCACAGGTTCCAAGGGAACGAAGGATAGTTTTGGCACAACTCATCCCAGGTTATGGGGTGGTCGGCTAAGAGCGGATCACGGTTTGACACCGCATCGCGGTGGAAGGAAGCTACGCGTGTTTCGAACTCGCGAACGGCTCGCGCGTGAGAAACGGCGTCTTCTTCAGAGAACCCGACCAGAGTAAAAAGCTTGGCGACGTAGGCCTCCCACGCTTCGAGAACTTCGTGATGCTGTTCCTCGCGGTAGTAGGCCTCGTCGGGAAGTGAAATACCACTTTGGTAAATATCCAATTGGTGCCTGCTGGAGTTGTGGGCATCGGTGCCGACATAGCTGCCGAAGAGGCCCCCAATGCCTTCGTAGCGGAAAGTCCCCATTAAGCGCGCGAGTTCGAGGTGTGTACTCACGCTGCGCAGGCGCTCAAGCTTCCCTGCAATAGGGGAGTAGCCTGCGGTCTCGACAGCTTCTTCGTCCATGAAGGTGCCGTAGAGATGGGCGATTAATTCTGCATTGTGTCCTGGGATTTTGCCTAAGCTCGCATCCTCGGCAATCTCCTTTTCCCATAGCTCAGATTGATCGTGGAGCTGGTTGAAGATACCGTCCATCGGGCGATCTGCAGGAATCTTGTGGGTGGCAAGCCATTGGCCGTTGATGAAGCGGTAGAAATCGTCTTGAGGGCGGTAGCTTAGGGTCTCAGTCATAGGGACACTGTACGTTGCTCGGACGTGCGATTGCACCCCCTAATGTTTAGGGATACCTAAGTTTCCTGTGAATGATTACATGGTAAACACCCCTATTTGCACATATGTGCAAAACGGTGTGGGCGGATGTGCAGAGGCGCGAAAAGAGTAATGATTTAAGTGGTACATAAGCTCAAACAGAATTGAGGAACAACGAACGCTATGAGGACGATGGAGACCGATGTCGTAGTCATTGGCGGCGGCTCAACCGGCGCCGGCGTTGTCCGCGATGTGGCAATGCGCGGATTCCGCGCAATACTTCTTGACCGAGCCGATATGGCTCAAGGAACCTCAGGTCGCTACCACGGCCTGCTCCACTCCGGTGGACGCTATATCGCATCCGACCCGGAATCTGCGACTGAATGCGCTGAAGAGAACGCAATTGTCTCGCGTATTAATGCCGATGCTGTTGAAAGGACAGGCGGCCTTTTCGTCACGACATCCGCAGATGATGAGGAATACGCCGACCACTTCCTCGAGCGCGCTAGGGCGGCTCGCGTTCCTGCCGAAGAGATTTCCCCCGCCGAGGCCCTGCGCCGTGAACCTCGACTGGACCCCCACCTCAAGAGGGCCTTCGCGGTTGAAGATGGAACCGTTGATGGTTGGCGTATGACGTGGGGCGCAGCTCGCTCCGCTATTGCCTATGGTGCTGAGATCCTCACCTACACGCGGGCAACCGGAATTCAGCGATCGGAGGATCGCATTGAAGCGGTTTTTGCCCGCGATGAACGAAGCGGTGAAGACATCCGTATCGATTGCTCTTTCGTTTTGAACTGCGGCGGTCCTTGGGCAGGACAGATCGCTGCTCTTGCTGACTGTCATGGCGTTGAGGTTGTCCCCGGCGCAGGCATCATGATTGCAATGAATCACCGCCTTTCTCAGACGGTCATTAACCGGTGTATCTGGCCTGCAGATGGCGATATCCTGGTTCCGGTTCACCCGGTGTGCATCATTGGTACGACGGACCTTAAGGCTGAGGATCCGGATAAACTTCCGATTCTTGCCGACCAAGTTCAGCAAATGCTCGATGCCGGTGAAGCATTGATTCCTGGCTTCCGCCAATCGCGTGCTCTTCACGCAT
>USHU01000065.1 GCA_900554605.1 uncultured Actinomyces sp. | reverse complement strand
TTTCCAGGGCCTTGAACATCAAGGAGAGAGAAACAGACTTGCCCGCTGGTTTCAGTCACGATTTCTTCGCGTTGCGAGTTCATTCCGAGCCATGGGACTCCTCGTATCTGGGTTGCGGGGATCATCCACACGTCTTGTCCCACGCTCGCGGCATAGCTGAGCGCCTCAGGTGCCTTAATCTTGGCCCTCTCCCCCAGCGCGAAGGTCATTGATGCGGGATCTTTCCACACTGCAGGTACAGCTCGATCGTCCTTAATTCGCGCAACCAATTGCCCATTTTCAATGGCCGGCCCAAGATCGAAGTGACCGTCGGTAATTCCGCCTTCACTACCAACGTGAACGTTCAGGGTCGTTACTGCTTGGTTTGGAGTCTCGTTATCACTGCGGATTCGTGAAATTTCATCCGCGTTTGCCTCGCGAGTAATCCGGGTGGGAATACAACGCTCAGTACCTACGCGCTGGGGCACATCACGTGTGAGCGATTCTTCTTCGTTTGCTCTCCCCGCATCAACTGCAGGAGGAAGGACTGCGCCGCTCTCAGCCTCCGAGTTCTGCGGCGCCACACCCGGGGCAGCGCCGACCTCAATGAGGTAGTGAGCACTACGCGTCGTTTCAAAGGAACCATTGTTGCGATAGGCACGTGCTTGAACACTCAGCTCATAGCTTCCCGCTTGAGAGAAGGCCCAGTTCACGTGAGTGTGCGAAAGGTAATCTTGGACGATTGTTGACCCGTTTGGATCTAATTCGTAGCCTCCGGAACGCAGTCGCGACATACGCCCCTGGGCAAAGTCTTCGGTCCACAGCGAAATGCGTCCGCCATTGGAATTTGTGTAGGAAACGTCAAATTCAACGCGCTCGAAGCCCGCAGGAGCAAGAGAAAGAACATCCCACCCGGGCCACGGCAGAGTTGCATCTTGAGTTTGCGGGAGGAAATATCCACTTCCCCCAGCAACAATGTCTTGGGGAAGAGAATGCTTGAGCGCCGAAGAAGGAACGACAAGGCGGATGTCTTCTGCTTCGTGTTGTACTCCCGATCCGGTGACATCTTCCATGATTTTGAGAAGAGGATGCCCCGATTGATCGAGCGTCATGTAGAAGAGGTCGATGTGTCCGTGGTCAAGAGTGAGACGGCGCTCGGCTAAGTTCGCCCCCACGTTTGGTTGCGCTTCACGCCTGATTGCCGAGGCCGCAGCAGTTTCGCGCGCCTCGCGGCTATCCGGGAGCACAGCGGGAGCGCCACTTCGAGCAGAATCCTTCTCCGGGGCGGTCTTAAGGGTAGAGGAAACAGGAGCTTGAGCGGACGACTCCGTCACGCTCGCAGGTGCTTCAATGCTCGCAGTGAATTCGGCCTCGGAAATGAGAGAAGGATCGGCTCCCTCGCCCACTTCATAAATGCGAAGTCGAAGTGAGCGAATACCAAGGTGAGCGAAACGGAGCTGTACGTGCTCCGACACAAAATCTTCTTTCCCGACTTCGAGGGAAAATCCTCGGTAGGTGAAGCCAGAAGCGTCGGTTTCTTCCTCAACTGCGGTACCGAAGCGACGTTGCCCATTACTTTCAATACTCAATGCGGCAGGAGTGCTTTCTTCTTCAGCTGTACCCTTAGTATGAGCAGTCAATTCAATGAAGTAGCGAACTCCTTGGATGAAAAGGGAAGGACTGAGCTCAACGCTGAGTTCATAGCCTTCAGCAAGGCCATGCGCTTCATCGTGCTCAACCGAAGTCGTTTGAAGCCTCAGTGCACCATCGCGAAGAGGTAGCTGCGCACCATTGTCCCCCGAGGCGCACAGCTCAATACCACTTCCGCTATTCCCCACCCCTTCGCATGCCGCGACGTGGAGAGCGCTCGGCAGCCGGGGTTCTTCTGGGGAGGAGGAAAGACTATCCGCTTGAGCCGAAGGTGGAAGAAAGATCCAGGCGCTGATGAGCGAAATGGTGGCGAATAGTGAAATAAGTGCGCGCGCTGCCTTAGGGCACAATGCTGACATGACCAACTCTCTAGAATGATAATCGTTCTCATTACCATTAAAGAGGCTGACCTTACTCTAAGTCAAATGGATCGCGATGGCGCAGCTATGCTGCTTAGTTGAATCCCAAGACCCACTGCGAAATGTGATAACCCGACATAATTACCGCGCGTCCAGGCTTCGAACGCAAGGTAATCAAACGCCCAAGAAGATCTCGGCGTACCGCTCGATATGCCTCCGGCTTCTTCGCTTCTAGCTGTGCCCATAGCTCATCTTTGCGAGCCGCATTCTCTTCCGTTCCCGAACGCAAAAGCATGACTGTACAGATCACACAGTTAATCCGCAGGTAATGGACGAGGTAGCGGTACAGTTTCGGCGGAACATCATCGGGATGAGGAATTGCATCAACCATTGCAGCGTTCACACGCAATAACTGATCGACACGCGAAATCATCACTTGTTCATTGACCGACTGATCATCGCGCCCAATGAAGTAGCGATAGAGGTCAACATCGAGGTACTCGAAAGTGCGCACAGCGATGACCGGCACGAAGGAATAAATGAAGTCGACGTAGAAAGTGTGCGTCGGAAGCACTAGTCCACATTCGCGCACAAGCTCCGTACGCAAAATGAGCGCATGCATCATCAGATATTGGTCGTAGCGGCAGTGCTTGACCTCGTCCCAGCTCACGACTCGATCACGGGGCATCACATTGCCATAGCGGATCACTGCTTTATGGGATTTTCCCTGCTTTTCATAGACATAATTAGCGACCAAAAGATCAAGAGCTTCCCCTTGCTCTTCGCGAAGAGCCAAGCGCTCAAGGGCGCGTTTCAGCGCCAGGCGATCCAACCAGTCATCTGCGTCGAGGATTTTGAGATAGCGCCCACGCGCCGAGGCAATACCAGCGTTAACAGCGCCGCCATGGCCAGCATTCTCCTGATGAATAACACGGATATGCTCGGGATCACGAGCCGCCCATTCGTCAGAGATCTCGGCGGTTTTATCGGCAGAGCCATCATCAACGATGAGCACCTCGACTTGATCAAAGCCACGCACTGAAGTGACTGCTCGATCAATGTAGTCCTGTGCGTTGTAGGCAGGGATCACGACTGTTAACAAAATGTCTGGTTCCACGCCTTGAATACTAGTCTATTCACCCAAATTTCTGACGTAATTCCCTGAACACAGGAGCATTTTCGCGTTATCCTTGGCCTAAGGGCTAAATCGCAATGGGGAGGCATCATGAGCCAAGCAGAAACCATCCTGAACGCACTTGGCGGTTGGGATAACATCACCGATCTTCAGCATTGCATCACCCGCATTCGCGTTGATTTCAAGGATGATTCAAAGATCGACGAGGCCGCACTTCGCGAAGCCGGCGCCTTCGGTGTTGTCGTGGTGGGATCCCACGCCCAAATCGTCATGGGACCGCAAGCAGAAGAAATCGCTGAGGAAATCTCTTCACTCAAGTGAGTTTCGAACTCCACTCCCCCATTTCCGGGACGCTTCGACATCTCAACACGCTCGCGGACCCTGTTTTCGCTGAAGAGATCATGGGTCCTGGCTTTGCCGTCGCACCAGGGGATGACCGTTACTTCAAGGTGTGTGCTCCTACGGATGGCATCCTCACGCACCTACTTCCTCACGCCTGTGCAATTACTCGCGCGGACGGACAGCAAGTTCTTGTCCACCTGGGTATTGACACCGTGAAGCTTGGCGGTGAGGGCTTTACAAGCATGCGCAGTCTTGGGGACGAAGTCAGTGCGGGTGATCCCTTGATCGCATGGGACACTCAGCCAGCCCGCGAGGTGGGCTACCCGCTTGACGTCATTGTTGTTGTCTTGCGCCCACCCACAACCTATCTCGAGAATATCCCTGCAGATAGTTCACCGATTACAACACTGATGCCCGGCGCACAAGTGCACCGGGCATCAGAAAAGGGCTAAGCTCACTTAGCGCACATATCGATTCACCTTCGAGAGGAAGGAGTGCACCTTCTCTGACCCCGCAAGATCATCGATGCGTGCTTCTTCTCCATCACTGCCGTGAAGAGGGATACACCAGTTCGGATATTGATCTGAGGTTCCGGGAAGATTCTGGGGTGCTTTCTCTCCAACCGCGTCGACAAGCGAAACTGCAAGCAAGAGTGCGGGGGAAGCCGCGAGGTAAGCGTGGAAGCCCAAAACAAGCTCTTCCTCGCTGGGGTTTTCACTGTGAATGAAGCCGCCTTCTTTCAGACGAGACACCATCCGTTCTCGTTCAACGCGGTCAGCCTCAAGCACCTGGTCTATGTCCTCAACAAGCAAGCCCAAGCGATTTCGGAGTTGAGTGTGAACACCCTCGAGGTATCCCAGGGTCGGCGGAAGATCGTGTGTCGTTACTGCAGCAAGGCAGGAGCGACGATAGTGGTCAGGCCACAATGGCCATCCGCTTCCTTCTTTTTCAAACCAAAGAACTGAAGTGCCCAAGATGCCACGATCATTCAAGTAACCGCGAACCCAAGGCTCAACCGTTCCAAGGTCTTCACCAATGACTACTGCACCCGCGCGCTGCGCTTCGAGAAGCACAATCCCAACCATGGCCTCGTGATCATAGGAAACGTAGGCGCCGGCACTGGCTTCCATGCCCTCGGGAATCCACCACAGACGGAACAAACCAAGAATATGGTCGATGCGAACTGCACCCGAATAGGAAAGGACGGAACGCAGCATGTCCCGAAGAGGCGCGTAGCCGGCCTGGGCAAGGCCTCGCGGAGACCACGGCGGCTGCGACCAGTTCTGTCCCTGCTGCGAATACATATCCGGAGGCGCACCAACGCTCATTCCCGGGGCGAAAATCTCGGGCATCGACCAGATCTCTGAGCCCAAAGAGTGCACTCCCACTGCAAGGTCGGACATGATACCCATATCCATACCTAAGCGATGCGCACTTTCCTGTGCACGGATCAGCTGATCGAACACGATCCACTGACACCACTGCCAAAACTCAATTTCTCCAGCCAAGCGCTGGCGCGCCTGCTCGACTTCGGGCGCATTGATTGATGCATAACGCTCGGGAAGCTCAATATCCCCATTTTCAAAAACCAGCGCAGACCAGAGAGCAAAATTCTCTAAGGATTCTCCGCCCTCTGCGCAGAAATGTTCGAATTGCGCCTGGCGGCTGATGGAGCGAGGAAGCTCAAAAATCTTACGCAGGGCCTTGAGCTTGGATTTCCATGAAAGATCGCGGTCAACAATGTCTTCCTGAGATCGCGAGGCATGCGCATAGCGCGTAATAACTCCGCGTTCCTTTCCATCCATGCAGGCGTACTCATCGATGGCCTCGGGACGGATGTAGAGAGGGCTTGCCCAACGGCGCGAAACCGGAAGGTAAGGCGAGGTCTCTTGGGGGAAACACGGCTGGGGTGCATGCAGGGGGTTGACCTGCAAGAAGTTTGCGCCATTGCGCGCAACAATCGCGGCCAAATCAGCCAGATCCTGGGTATCACCCATTCCCCACGAGCCACTCGAACGCGTAGAGTACAGCTGAGCCGCAACGCCCCAACGCTTATGGCCATCATCGAGACGGCAAGAAAGCCTTTGCGGAACAACGATCAAGGTCGAGGAACACTCGCTGCCATCTTCATGACGCGCAACAATCCGGTGCCATCCTTGGGGCAACCAATTGGGAATCTTAAAGGTCGCGCGACCGACCAAGTTATCGTCGACCATTCGCGGCGGGATCGGGCGATCAAGCTGTTCAAGTTCATGGCGCTGCCCGTCTTCAGTCTCAACGTGGCACCACACACCCGTTCCATGAGGAACGTGGACAGGAATTTCCGCCTCATTGCCCTGACGACACACGGTTGTCGGAGGAAGCGGCGCAGACCATGCCAAGTCTTCGTTATGGCGGAACGCCTCATTAATTTCCGCCTCAGAGGGATCAAAAGAAAGAGAGAAACCCAAAGAATTCAAAACGGCGATAAGGGAGGCATCTTCAACATGCTTCCAGTTACCGTACCAATCCCAGAAACCTGTAGAGACCCCCACGGTCTCGGCAAGTTCACGTAGTTTCTCTGTTACCGACTGGTTTGCCATGAGGTCCTCTCTGAAATACAGCTGCTTTTGTCTATTTTATGGCTTGCGGAATACGCGAGAACGGCGATTTGCGTGTGCCAGCAGACACATCTTGAGGCAAACACAACTGGAGCATCTGCAAAGCAATGTTGCGCGCATTGACACCCGTTACAAGCTGCACGATGTTGCCAGAGCGTACAAGAGCCAACACTTCAGGCACACGAAGACCTTCTTCGTCGACCAATTCCGGCGATTCGACTTCGATTCGGATACGAAGCATGCACGGTTC
>USHU01000064.1 GCA_900554605.1 uncultured Actinomyces sp. | reverse complement strand
AATTGTTGCGAGGAAATTCGCGTGGGTGAGCACGACTCCCTTCGGGACGCCCGTCGTGCCCGATGTATAAATGATCGTTGCGATCGATGAGGAGCTTAAAGATGAACGACGTTCCTTGATGTCATCGATTGAGACGCCGCGCGCGGCCCGCGCAATAGTGCGCAAGGCGCCTTGGTCGAAGCTTTCAATGGCTCGCGTGAAAGCGGGTGCAACCGTACGAACGAGTTCAGACTGTTGAGTTGTTGCGGTAAAGACGCGAACAACGTGTGCGTCTTCAAGGATGTGCTGAATCTGAGACGCTGAGTCAGATTCGTAGATGGGGACTGTAACTGCGCCAATGGAGAGCAAGGCAAGGTCCAGAAGCATCCACTCAAAGGATGTCGAAGCGAGGATTGCAACAGAGTCTCCAGAGTTAACACCCAGCCCGATAAGGCCACAGGCTGTGTATTCGACTTGACGCTGGAGCTCTGCAGCGGTCATCGAGCGAACCGCGCCAACTGAGCTGCGCGTTTCAACGACAACCTGATCTGGATGGGCTTCCGCTCGCCGCATGAAGAGATCCGGAAGTAGCTCGTCGCTGTGAATCGTGAACGTGGGCTTGATGGTGTACGAGCCATCGCGCAAGCGTTTCATTGCGTCTCCGTTTCGGACCTACTTTTCAGGTTGACACTAGGCATAGTAACGCCAAACTAGTGCCATCTAGCTCACAGATCGTAGTACAGCTGGAATTCGTAAGGGTGAGGATAAGCGCGCATGGGGGCAATCTCCACCGTTTCTTTATAGTTAATCCAGGTTTCGATCAGGTCTTCTGTGAAGACATCACCTTCGGTGAGGAACTCGTAATCGTTGCGAAGCGCTTCGAGCGCGCCCTCCAAGCTTGAAGGAATCTTTGCAATCGAGTCGTAGTCCGCGCTCGGTAGCTCGTAGAGGTCCTTATCGATCGGTGCAGCCGGCTCAATACGGCGCTTAATTCCATCAATTCCCGCCATGAGGCATGCCGCGAAGGAAAGATAAGGGTTCGCACTGGGATCGGGAACTCGGTATTCGACGCGCTTTGCGGCCGGGGATGTTCCCGTCACAGGGATGCGAATGCATGCGCTGCGATTGCGTGCTGAATAGACAAGGTTGATCGGAGCTTCGAAGCCAGGAACAAGGCGTCGGAAAGAATTAACCGACGGATTGGTAAACGCCAAAAGCGCGGGAGCATGCTCGAGCAGCCCGCCAATGAACCAGCGCGCGGTGTCGGAAAGCGAACCGTAGCCTCGTTCGTCGTAGAAAAGCGGCTCGCCGTTCTTCCACAACGCGTTCTCCTCACCCTCGAAGAGCGAGAGGTGCGTGTGCATGCCCGACCCCGGGTGTTCGATAAAGGGCTTGGGCATGAAGGTGGCGGACAGTCCGGCGGCTCGAGCAGCGTTCTTGATGACGTACTTGAACTTCATCATGTCATCAGCCGCGGCCATGAGGGTATTGAAGCGGTAGTTGATTTCCTGTTGGCCGCCGGAACCAACTTCGTGGTGGGCACGTTCTAGGGTAAGTCCAACCTCGGTCAGAAGGTTTGCCATTTCATCGCGCAGGTCGGTGAAGTCGTCAGCAGGGGAGACAGGGAAGTACCCACCCTTGAGGGGAACCTTGTACCCGAGGTTTCCGCCGGCTTCGCTGCGTCCGGTATTCCAGTAGGCCTCGTCAGAATCAAGAGCGTAGAAGGTGTGTTGGGGAGTCACTTGGTAGCGAACGTCATTGAAGACGAAGAACTCAGCTTCTGCTCCGATGTAGCAGGTATCGGCAATACCAGTTGAACGCAGGTAAGCCTCGGCCTTGGCTGCGACTTGGCGGGGATCGCGCGAGAAAGGCTCATCGGTAAAGGGATCGACGATCGAAAAGATGATGACCAGTGTCTTGTTGGCGCGGAAGGGGTCAACAAACGCAGAGGATAGATCGGGAATCAGTTTCATGTCCGACTCGTGGATTTGCGTGAAACCCCGGACCGAAGAGCCGTCGAACATGAGGCCATCCTTAAGGACTGATGCCTCGAGCTCGCTAGCGGGAATTGTGAAATGTTGCTGAACGCCGGGAAGATCGCAGAAGCGTACATCGATGTACGCAATCTCTTCTTGTGCAATGAAGTCAATAACTTCTTGGGCCTGGGTAAACATGACGAACCTTTCCGCACCGGTAACTTCAAGAAATGATAAACCCAGCACCAAGAGTTTTTCCATAGACCTGCTGGGTGCGCACAAAGTTCCTGGCGCCGCTAGGCTAAAAGAATGGCTGATCCATCAACCTATCGTCCGAAAACCGGGGAAATCCCAACCGATCCCGGGGGGTACCGTTTTCGCGATGAACAGGGGCAAGTGATTTATGTTGGGAAAGCCAAAAATCTTCGCGCGCGTTTGACCAACTATTTTCAGGACCTGGCTCATCTGCATCCACGCACCCAGAAAATGGTGACGACTGCGGCCTCGGTTCAATGGACCGTGGTACGCAGCGAAATTGAAGCGCTCACTTTGGAATTCACGTGGATTAAAGAGTTTAATCCGCGCTTTAATGTGATGTTTAAGGACGACAAGTCCTATCCCTACCTGGCAGTCAGCATGGGGGAGAAATACCCGCGAGTTCAGGTCACGCGCGAAGCGCGTCGCAAGGACAGTCGATACTTCGGCCCCTACACAAAAGTCTGGGCAATTCGAGAGACCATTGATCTGCTCTTACGAGTGTTTCCGCTGCGAACCTGTTCAGCTGGGGTCTTTCGTCGCGCACAGGCACAGGGGCGCCCCTGTTTATTGGGATACATCGATAAGTGCTCAGCCCCTTGTGTAGGGCGCATCTCTCAAGAAGAACATCGAGCTCTGGCCCAAGCAATGTGCGAGTTCATGGAAGGTCGAGCAACTCCCGTATTGCGCCAGATCGAGGCTGAGATGCGCGAAGCAAGCGCTCAGCTTGATTTCGAAACCGCGGCTGAAAAACGCGACGATTTACAGGCATTGCGAACAGTCCTCGAAAAGAACACCATGGTTTTGGGCGATGGAACCGATGCGGATATTTTTGCCCTCGTGAGCGATGAATTGGATGCAGCTGTTCATGTCTTCCACGTTCGTGGAGGAAGAATCCGCGGTACCCGTGGCTGGGTAATTTCGCGTGATGATGATGCCAGTGAATCGGAACTCATGTCTCGGCTTTTCGAACAGATTTACTCTGAAGTACCGGAGGACTCGGGCGCGCAGACACGTGCCCTTGAGCGAGCTGAAGCAGTCTCTGTCGATGATGTCGTCCACACCCCGACGCGTGCGGTTCCTCGTGAAATTCTTGTCTTCGTCATGCCAGATGATCGAGAGACACTGGCTCAGTGGCTTGCGGGCAAACGTGGCGGCATCGTCGATATTCATGTCCCCCAAAGGGGTAACAAAGCCCAGCTGATGGAAACCGTGAAGGAGAATGCGAAGCAGGCTCTGGTGCTTCACAAGACTCGCCGTTCGGGCGATCTTGCTCAACGTGGCCAGGCAATGGATGAATTGGCGCAATACCTTGACCTTCCCGCCGCGCCTCTTCGAATTGAGTGCTACGACATTTCGCATACTCAGGGTCAGCAGCAGGTTGGATCGATGGTCGTCTTTGAAGACGGCGCCCCGCGTAAGGATGCCTATCGGCACTTCAACATCCATGGTGATGACGGAAATGGGACGCCGGACGACACCTCGGCAATGGATGAAGTATTGCGTAGACGTTTCCGCCGTCTTTTGGCCGAGGAAAACGGTGAAGACGGCGAAGATGATGAGGGTATTGCTTTCGAGTCCGGTCCGGTCGATGCCACTGGTAGGCCACGGCGCTTCTCTTATCGGCCGGATCTCGTGGTTGTCGATGGTGGTCTTCCTCAGGTGAACGCTGCCCGGAGTGCGCTTGATGCAATGGGAATTGATATTCCGCTGATTGGCTTGGCCAAGCGATTGGAAGAAGTGTGGATTCCAGGAGAAGAGTTTCCGGTTATTTTCCCCAGGACCTCGGCTGCCTTGTACATGCTCCAATACGTGCGCGATGAATCCCATCGTTTTGCAATCACTGCTCACAGGAAACGCCGCGCAAAAACCCAACAGCGTTCGGTTCTTGATGAGATCCCGGGTGTTGGTCCCTCCCGACAGAAGGCACTCCTGCGTCGCTTTGGCTCAGTTAAGAAGATCCGCGAGGCCACTGTCGAGGCCATTGCCGAAGTGCCCGGGATTGGGGATACCCTTGCGCAGACTATTTGGGATGCGTTGAACTCTGCGCAGAAAACCCAGTAATGCGGCGAAACCTCGGTAATAATCGTCAACAAATGGCACCATAGGACTATGCGCGATATCCCTATGCCCCCCGTTCCCACTGAGGACACAGTTCCCGGAGGGATTCCATTGCTTGATTCAATTGCTCCCGAAGTTCCTGATCCGGGTTCAAATGAAGTCGTGATCATCACCGGCTGTTCAGGCGCAGGGCGAACTGGGGCTGCTCGCGCTCTTGAAGACCTCGACTGGTACGTTGTCGATAACCTTCCACCGGCTATGCTCCCTGCCCTCGTGGGAATGATGTCCCCAGACGGCGGGGGAGTGCACCGTCTTGCTGTCGTTGTCGATGTGCGTTCTCGAGAGTTCTTTGCTGACTTCGCCCGTTCTCTCGAACAGTTGCGCGAGCTTGGAGTCACCTATCGAGTCTTCTTCCTCGAAGCATCAACGGAAACACTGGTTCGGCGCTATGAATCGAATCGACGTCCCCATCCGCTTCAAGGAGACGGCACTCTTCTCGAAGGAATTCACGCCGAGGCCCGCGCACTTGCTCCAGTTCGACGCTCAGCAGATGTCGTGATCGATACTTCGGGGATGTCGGTTCATGATTTGACGCGGCATATTCGTGATGTGATCGCCGATGCTGGTGAGGTTCCACTTCGGATTACGGTTGAATCCTTTGGGTTTAAGCATGGACTTCCCCTGGATGCTGATCACGTACTGGATGTTCGTTTCTTAAAGAATCCTTATTGGGTCGATGAGCTGCGCCATCTGACAGGAAAAGATCAACCCGTCGCTGACTACGTGCTCTCACAACCCGGTGCTCGGGACTTTGTTCTGGGCTACGCAGATCTCCTCGCTCCCATGCTCAGGGGGTATATTGGTGAGCTCAAGCGGTACACGACGATCGCAGTTGGGTGTACGGGCGGGAAGCACCGTTCAGTGGAGAGCGCAGAGCTCATTGCCCGCCGGCTGCGTGAACATGGATTTAGTGTTCGCGTCGCGCACCGCGATATGGGAAAGGAATAGTCGATGACCTACGTTGATGCTGCTGGGTGGATGCAGCGCGGCGATTCGAATAATCGCGTCGTCGCTTTGGGGGGCGGACACGGATTGTCTGCAAATCTTCGCGCACTTCGACACATCACGCGTCAGCTCACCGCTGTTGTCACCGTTGCAGACGATGGTGGTTCTTCCGGGCGTCTGCGTTCAGAAATGCCGATTCTCCCGCCTGGCGATTTGCGCATGGCACTTGCCTCACTGTGTGAAGAAACAGAGTGGGGTCTGACGTGGCGCGATGTCTTCCAAATGCGTTTGAAGACCAGCGGCCCCATGGATGGACATGCAGTCGGCAATATCGTCATTGCCGGTTTGTGGCAGCTTCTCGATGATCCGGTAGAAGGACTTGACTTTGTCGCTCGCCTCTTAGGAGCTCAGGGGCGCGTGCTTCCCATGTCTGTCGACCCGCTGAGTATTGAAGCCGATATGGACGACAATGGCCGGCACTATACGGTGAAGGGACAATCGAAAGTAGCGATTGCCCCCGGGACAGTTGAATCGGTTCGTTTGACCCCCGAGAAGCCGCGCGTTCCTGCGGCCGTTACCGAAGCGATCTCTGAGGCCGACTGGGTCGTCCTTGGCCCAGGTTCATGGTACACATCGGTCATTCCGCATCTGTTGGTTCCTGAGCTTCATCGCTCCTTGGTCACTACTGAGGCTCATCGTGCGCTTATTTTGAATCTTTCGCGTCAACGCGGAGAAACAGACACGATGACCACGGCTGACCACGTTCGCGTTATTGCTCGGTACGCGCCGAGTTTTAAGCTCGATGTTGTCATTGCTGATCCGACGACGACTGATGATATTGATGACCTTGCCGAGGCCGCTGACGCTTTGGGTGCGCGAGTGCTCCTACGTCAGGTGCGCACGGGCGATGGTGAGCCTCATCATGATCCTCTTCGTCTAGCCGCAGCCTTACGAGATGCTTTCGATGGTTTCCTTGGCGAAGTCGGTCGTAGCGAGACTTGGCTTCCCTGATTTCTCACAGTGCTTGTACTTTCCCTAAAGGAGTAAAGGTGTCCCTCGCATCGG
>USHU01000063.1 GCA_900554605.1 uncultured Actinomyces sp. | reverse complement strand
GTGGTTGCTGTCAATCACTGCGCGTCCTCTTGTACCTTGGCGCATTGCGCTCATTTGTACGATGGCCGCCGGGGGAGTACTCGGTGTCTTCATTCCCGTTGCCCGTCGCTTCTTTGCTTTCGATTGGCCTTCAGCTTCCTTGTGGCTTGTGATCGTGTGTGCTGGCCTGTGTGCCGGTGCTGTGATTGAGGCGTTCTCACGTGTCCTCTATTTGGGTCGGCTTCGTGAAGCTGAAGAAGAAGGTCGCGCACGCGATTAAGAACACATGTTCGAGAAAAAGAACGTGTCAACACGTAAACTGATTGGGTGCATGATCAGTTAATTGTCCGCGGTGCGCGCGAGCATAATCTCAAGGGTGTCGATCTTGACCTCCCTCGCGATTCGATGATTGTCTTTACAGGATTGTCAGGCTCGGGCAAGTCCTCTCTCGCTTTCGATACGATTTTCGCTGAAGGACAACGACGCTACGTCGAGTCTCTGTCCTCATACGCGCGGCAATTCCTCGGTCAGATGGATAAGCCCGACGTTGATTTTATCGAAGGACTGTCCCCAGCGGTTTCGATCGACCAAAAGTCGACGTCGCGTAATCCTCGCTCAACGGTGGGCACAATTACCGAGATCCACGATTACCTGCGTCTGTTGTATGCGCGCGCTGGTATCGCCCATTGCCCAACATGTGGTGCACGTATTCAAGCCCAAACTCCACAGCAAATTGTCGACCGCGTGCGCTCGATGCCGGAGGGAACCCGCTTCCAGGTACTGGCTCCCGTAGTTCGTGGACGCAAGGGCGAATATCAAGATCTTCTTGAAGAGCTCAAAGCTTCCGGATACGTACGTGCGATTATCGACGGACAATTGATGCGGTTGGAAGAGGTTCCTCCTCTCGAGAAGAAACTGAAGCACACGATTGAAGTCGTCGTTGATCGCCTTGTCGTCCGCGAAGGTATGCGTCAGCGTTTGACCGATTCTGTCGAAACATCGCTGCGCTTATCCGACGGTCTTGTCGTGATTGACTGCATTGATCTCGATGAAGATGATCCGGAGCGTCGCCGCAAGTATTCAGAGAAACGTTCGTGCCCCAATGACCACCCACTCGCTTTGGACGAGATTGAACCACGAACCTTCTCATTCAACGCTCCCTATGGCGCGTGTCCGGAGTGCTCAGGGCTTGGGTCGAAGCTCGAAGTCGATCCTGAACTTGTCGTTCCAGATGAGGAGCTTTCCCTCGCACAGGGCGCTGTCATAGTCTGGAATTCTAATTTTAAGTACCACAAGCACCTGTTGTCGGCGCTCTCTCAAGAACTCGGATTTTCCATGGACACTCCGTGGAGAGATCTCCCCGCTCAAGTTCGTGATGCCATCCTCAACGGTCGCAATTATGAAGTGAAGGTTAAATTCCGAAACCGCTGGGGACGTGAACGTTCCTACACGACTGGGTTTGAAGGTGCGCTGACTTACATTCAGCGCAAAAAAGAAGAAACCGAATCACAGCTCGTGGTTGACCGGATGGACTCCTACATGCGCGAGGTACCCTGTAGCGCGTGTCATGGAGCTCGGCTTCGTCCGGAAGTTCTTGCAATCACTGTTGGCGATCTATCAATTGCTCAGCTTTCGGATCTGTCGATTAGTCAGGCGAAGAACCATCTGGATCATGTTGAGTTCGAGGAACGCTCCTCGGTCATTGCCGCACCGATCTTGACTGAAATTCGTGCGCGCTTGAACTTCCTCGTGGACGTTGGTTTGTCGTATTTGACCCTTTCGCGAGGCGCCGCCACCCTCTCCGGTGGGGAAGCGCAGCGTATCCGCCTGGCAACACAGATCGGTTCAGGTCTTGTCGGTGTGCTCTATGTTCTCGACGAACCCTCAATTGGTCTTCACCAACGCGATAACCGCAAGCTTATTGCGACCTTGGAAAGACTTCGTGATCTTGGAAATACTCTGATTGTTGTCGAGCACGACGAAGAGACGATTGAAGCAGCTGACTGGATTGTTGACGTTGGTCCTGGCGCGGGTGAGAACGGCGGCTGGATTGTCCACAGCGGAACGCTTGACGAACTTCGCCGAAATAAGCGCTCTCTGACCGGTCAATATTTAAGTGGCAAGCGTTCAATCGCCATTCCCGCCACTCGGCGTCCGCGCGATCCGCAGCGACAAATTACGGTAAAGGGCGCTTACGAGAACAATTTGCAAAACGTGACGGTTTCCTTCCCGCTCTCAACATTTATCGCCGTAACAGGTGTATCAGGTTCGGGAAAGTCGACTCTGGTCAACCAGATTCTCTACCGTTCACTGGCGACGCGCCTCAACGGTGCACGCCTAGTTCCAGGACGGCATCGCTCGGTTACTGGAACCGATGAGCTCGATAAAGTCGTGCATGTTGATCAGTCGCCGATCGGCCGTACGCCTCGCTCGAACCCCGCTACCTATACAGGTGTGTGGGATCAGATCCGCAAACTCTTTGCTGAGGTCCCTGAAGCAAAGCTGCGCGGCTACGGTCCGGGGCGCTTCTCTTTCAACGTCAAGGGAGGCCGGTGTGAATCCTGCAAGGGAGACGGCACTCTCAAGATCGAGATGAACTTCCTTCCGGACGTCTACGTTCCCTGCGAAGTCTGCCATGGCGCTCGCTACAATCGCGAAACACTTGAGATTTTGTACAAGGGAAAGAGCGTCGCTGACGTTCTCAATATGCCCATTGCCGAGGCCGCGGAATTCTTTGCACCGATCTCACGCATTGCGCGTCACCTGAACACTTTGGTGGAAGTTGGATTAGGCTATGTGCGCCTCGGTCAGGCGGCGACCACATTGTCGGGCGGTGAAGCACAACGCGTGAAACTTGCCTCAGAACTCCAACGACGCTCAACTGGTCGTACTGTCTACGTCCTCGATGAACCGACAACGGGTTTGCATACGGAAGATATCCGCAAGTTGCTGCTCGTCTTGCAAAGCCTCGTCGATAAGGGCAATACGGTCATCGTTATTGAGCATAACTTGGACGTTATTAAGAGTGCTGACTGGGTCATCGACATGGGACCCGAAGGAGGCAGCGGAGGTGGCACTGTTGTTGCCGAAGGTACTCCTGAGGAAGTTGCGCAGGTCGAGGAATCCTTTACCGGCCAATTCTTGGCAGAAATTCTCAACGGAAAGTAAGCACTTCTCTGTTGTGTGAACAAGTTGTGCGGGGGCGGCTAGATCCTTTCTAGTCGCCCCGCACAACTTCATTGAGCTTCGGGAGTAGTCCCGGATTCGTAGAGAGCCTCTACCTCATCGGCGAAGTCCGCCAGCACGCGACGTCGTTTGAGCTTCAATGATGGGGTCATGTAGCCGTTCTCCACCGTGAATGCGGCATTAACAATCCGATAGCGTCGAATTGACTCCGCGCGTGAGACTTTCTTATTTGCTCTGGCAATGGCGCGCTCCAAAGACTCACGAACTGCAGGGAGTTCGGCCGCTTGGGCTGCGTCCACGATGGGTAGTCCATGCGAGCGTAGCCATTCGGGGAGCATCTCGGTATCTAATGAGATGAGCGCGCCGATATAGGGGCGGTTATCACCGACGACGATGATGTTTGCGATAAGGGGGTGCGTGGAAAGAGCATCTTCCAAAATTTCAGGAGAAACATTCTTGCCACCCGCAGTGACGATCAGTTCCTTCTTTCGGCCGGTAATCCGTACGTGGCCTCGGTCGTCAATTGAAGCAAGATCTCCCGTCTTGAACCAGCCGTCAACGAAGGCCTCAGCTGTGGCCTCGGGAAGATTATGGTACCCGCGCGAAACGGAGATCCCGCGGACAAGGAGCTCACCATCGGAAGCCAACTTTGCTTGGTTACCCGGCCATACGAAACCAACACTGTCCGGCGGGAAATCCTCCGGGGTCTCGACGGTGATCGGGCCAGTCGTTTCGGAAAGTCCGTAACCCTGCAAGAGCGTAATACCCAAACCACGGTAGAAATTCGCGAGATCGAGAGCTAGGGGAGCGCCGCCCGAAATAATCGTGTGCAGATTGGGGCCGAGAATCGCCTTGACCTTCGAGAGGACTAAAGCGTCGGCGACTCGCCCGCGAATCTTGAGCAATGTCGAAGGGCCGGGTGAGGGGATTTCCGAGGCGTCAGGGACCGGCGTCGTGTCCGGGAGCGGACCTGCAACCAGGGATTCGGGTTTGGGGGTGTTCGTGTACGCGGTGGCTTGAGACAATGCTCGTGCTTGCTGAGCGGCCCAAGAGAACATACGTCCCTTAAAGCCGCCGCCCGCTTTTGCCGAAGCAGCATTGAAAACCTTCTCCAAAACACGCGGAACGACAAGGAGCATACTCGGCTTGAAGGTGGCGATGTCATCAACCAGATTGCGCGTATCAGGGGAAAAAGCAACGGCCCCTTGTCCTGCCAGCAAACAGTACATGACGAAACGTGCGAGGACGTGTGCAACTGGTAAGAACAGAAGCGAACGAGAACGCGGGTCGTTGATGAGGAGAGGCAAAAAGTCATAAGCCTGAAGCATTGGGCTAATGAAATTGCCGTGAGTGAGCACGACGCCCTTGGGAACACCGGTGGTTCCGGAGGTGTAGATGATTGTCGCTTCGTCCTCGAGTGTTACTGCGTCAGTGCGCTCTCGAACTTTCTCGATCGGTACTGCAATTCCGGCCTGAGCCAAGACCCTTTGAGCACCCTTGTCGATCGATAAGATCTGTCGGACACGTTCGGTGCGAACAGACTGGACAAGTTCGGCTTGTTGAGATGTCGCAGTGATGACAATGCGAACATCGGCGTCTTTGAGGATATGGGCAATCTGGACGGCCGAGTCTGTTTCGTAGATCGGTACGGTGATCGCTCCACACGATAGAGCGGCAACATCAACGAGTGCCCACTCGTAGGATGTGGGTGCAAGGATTGCCAGATGCTCTCCCGGTTCAAGTCCAAGCGCGATCAATCCACGAGCAAGCGAGTCCGCATCAGCAAGGAATTGGTCGATGGTAACCGGCCGCCACGCCCCGACCGGAGAGCGGCGTTCGATCGCTACCTGTGAGGGGTAGTTTTCAGCACGCAAGCGAAGCATCTTCGGAATATTCATTTCGGGAGTTGCCTGTCGCGTAGCAGGAGACTCCCACGAACCGTCCGCAAGCCTGCGTACTGTCATCTGTTTTCCCTTTCGGTAATTGTTGCGATGAGGCCGAAGACGTCAGCGCTCGCGTCGTCGGAAAAAGAACCCGCGGCGCGGCTTTTCAGTGGCTTCAACTGGTCCACCGTAAAGTTCATCGATCTCGTGCGCGTAGTCCGAAATGACTTTGCGGCGACGAAGCTTCATCGAAGGGGTAACGTATCCGTTTTCTACGGTGAAGCTGGCGTCAATAATGCGGAACTTGCGGATAGATTCCGCGCGAGAGACAGCCTTATTTGCGCGCTCGATTGCGCGCTCAAGCGAGGCCTGAACTTCAGGAAGTTGTGCGGCCTCGGCAGGGGAGCAGCGGGGCAGCCCGTGTTTGCGAAGCCAATCGGGGAGCATTTCGGCATCCAAGGTAATCAGAGCGCCGATGAAGGGACGTTGATCGCCGACGACAATGACGTTCGCGATGAGGGGGTGCGTTGCGAGCGCATCTTCAAGGACCTCTGGAGAAACGTTCTTTCCACCCGCCGTGACGATGAGCTCTTTCTTGCGACCAGTGATGGAGAGCTGACCGTTGCGCGAGATAGAACCAATATCGCCTGTGTGGAACCACCGTCCGTCGGGCATGACTGCCTGAGTTTCTTCGGGAAGGTGATAGTAGCCGGGCATCACTGCTTGGCCTCGGACAAGGATCTCGCCATCCTTGGCAATTTTGATGAAATTACCGGGAAGAGGAAGACCGACGGTCCCAATCGGGTTTGCTCCCAGATGCTGAACTGCGATCGGACCGGTCGTTTCTGATAGACCGTAGCCTTGGATAAGAGTGATTCCCATGCCGGCGTAGAACTGCGCGAGATCGGTTGCCAGTGGCGCGCCACCGGAAACGATGTAGCGCAAGTTTGGTCCGAGAACGGAGCGTATCTTCTTGAGGACGAGTGCATCCGCGAGGCCGTGGCGGAGTTTCTTCGTTAGTGAAGGGCCGAAAGTGCGCTGCTGAGCGACAGAGTAGCTGCGCGCCTGCTTTGCACTCCACGCGAACATTCGTCCTTTAAGACCGCCACCGGCCTTTGAGGAAGCAGCGTTGTAGACCTTCTCAAGAACGCGAGGAACGACAAGCAAGATTGAAGGCTTGAACGCCTGGATATCAGGAAGCAAATTCTTGATATTCGGCGAGAAACCCAAAACGCCAGCACCAGAGAGCACGACGTGCATCACCAGACGTGCCAACACGTGCGCGACGGGGAGGAAGAGCAAGAGACGAGTATCAGGCGAGTCGATGACTTCGCCCAGCACCTGGCGTG
>USHU01000062.1 GCA_900554605.1 uncultured Actinomyces sp. | reverse complement strand
ATGGGCAGCGTTGAATCGGGAATATCTTGGGGTTTTGTATGACGTCCTGCTGTCCAGGCTGGGGCAAACTCGCCGACGATCAGGGTGTCTTCCGCTTCGCCGCGGGCGACCTGGTCATGAAGCGCATGCTGATAGTCGTTCACGGCGGAGTAATCAGTCAGTCCGCTGGGGATGAGATTCAAAATCCGCACCCTTCGATTTTAGAGGCGCATTAGGTGCATTTCCTGAGCTTAGAGTGGGACATTCGTCCCACTGCTGTGACCTATCATGCATCCGGTTAGACTGAAGCCATGACGCAATGGACCGTTGACACCATACGAATGCTGATGAATCAGTGGTATCCGCCATCGACAGCACATGGATGGGACAAAGTCGGACTCATTACAGGTGCTCCTCAGGCACCGGTTCACAAAGTGCTCGTGGCTTTAGACCCCACGCAAGCAGTCATTGACGAGGCCTGTGGGTGGGGTGCTGACATGGTCATTACCCATCATCCGCTTCTGCTGAGGGGAGCGTCATTCCTCTCGGAAGAAAGCGCAAAAGGACGAGCGATTGCTGCTCTCAACCGTTCACGTATCGCTCTTTTTAATGCACACACCAATGGGGATGTTGCAATCGACGGAGTGGCACAGGCCTGTGCAGACGCCATTGGCCTGAAGGATATCGAAGTACTTGCACCCGAAGGGATGAATGATCAGGGACAAACAATCGGGCTTGGTCGCATTGGCACCATTTCCCCGATGAACCTCAGGCAGTTTGCGCGTCTTGTTGCGAAAGCCTTACCAGCCGGTCCAACAGGACTACTTGTCGGCGGTGATCTTGAAGCAACAGTCCATCGAGTTGCGGTAAGTCCGGGAGCGGGAGACAGCCTGCTTGACCAAGTCCTTGCCAGCGGGGTGGATGTCTTTATCACTGCTGATCTGCGCCATCACCCTGCCAGTGAATTCCTTGAAGAAGGGCAATGTGGTCTTATCTGTGCGAGCCACTGGGCAACGGAAACCCTGTGGATGCCGGTACTTGCTCGCAAATTGAGGGAAGAAGCACGCCGATCAGCTATCACCTGTGAGGTGAAAGTCTCTACCATTGTGACAGAGCCGTGGAACGTTCATTTGAATACGGAGGGAAGTTACCTGTGAAAGCGCCTCACCCCCAGCAGTTGGTCCTACTCGAGTTACAAAAGCTCGACCAGAAGGAATCTTCGCTCCGCCACCGCCGTCAATCCCATCCCGCACATGAAACCGTACGCGAACTGGCTGCTCGTCTTGCTGATCTGCGCCGTGCAGCAGTGTCGCAAAGCGCGGTGATTTCGGACTGCGAGCGTGAGAGCGGACGCATCGAAGAAGAGATTGAACGCGTGCGCCAACGTCGCGATCGTCAAAGTGAAAGAATCGAAAAGAACCAGGTTCCCCTGCGCGATATCAATTCCATGCAGCATGAGATCGCGCAGATGGATGAGCGCATCAAACGCCTCGAGGAAGACCAACTTTCCGCAGAGGAACGAACCGATGTGGCAAGAAACGCTCAAACTCAGATGAACGCTGAAGCGGATGCAATTGAAGCCGATATTGAGTCAACAAAGGCTCGTTTCCTTGAAGAAACCGCTGAACTTGACGATGAACTTCGCGGCGTGATTGCGCAGCGACGTGAGCGTGCTGCTCAGATTGATGCTGCTCTTCTTGAAGAGTACGAGGCCGCGCGTGAGAAGAACGGCGCACTTGCTGTGATCGAGGTACGGGACGGTAACCCTATGGGATTTGCTGAACTTTCACCGATGGAACTCGAGCGCATCCGCCTCACCCCCAGCGACGAACTGTACTTCGCGGAAGATACCGGACAGATTGTCGTTCGGACCCGAAGCTAAAACAAAGAAAAGCCCCGAGATACGGGGCTTTTCTTTTATTCCTCAGCGGTGACCAGAGTCAGAGTACACGTGCTTCCATGGAGTCGAGTTGAGCGTGGCGGCGATACCTCAATTGCTTTGACGCGACTTGTCACTCCGCGTGCATCGCGAGTGTAAATCCTGGGAATGATGTCGTGGAGCGCTTCTTTAAGTTCTATTTCCTGAGTGATGGTGGAGGCAACGGGGGCCAGCGTGGCAGCGAGGATTCCACGCCACTTCTTTGCATTGTGCGAGACAACGCTTCGTTTCCCGTCTTTCTCGCGCTCAACGCGAACATCCCACAGATGCGCCCACTGAGCCGTACAAGCATTCTTGTAGTCACTTGAGCGGCAATCAAGGATTGTGTGCCCAGCATAGTGATCTTTCAGTTCTTCGTTGAGAACTCGGCGCCACAGGGAGGAGATTTTTCCGAGCGGAGGTAAAGTCGCACCCATTGCAAGGCGGTGGAGGGGAATCATGTCGTTAGCGCGAAGCACTCCAAAGATTCCCGAGAAGATGAGGATGCGACGAGCATCTTCTCCTTCCCAGATAGTCGGGTTGTGCTCGCGAAGGGCTTCGTAAAGCACACCGGTGAATACTGTCGATGCCGGGGCGCAAGGCTGGTTCATGAGGGCACGATTGGCAACAAGTTCTGCTTCGTGCTTCGCGCCAATATTGAAGATGCGCTGCGCTGTTTGGGGCTCGGTGATTCGAGCACAAGCGTTTATTATTTCCGCGCGAGTTGAATTCAAGATCGGAAACGACAGCGAATCGAGGTTCAGATTGGGGCCATCGCTGGGTGCATTCTTGCCTTCTGAGGGCGGTAACCAGATATCCACAACTCCACACTAGTGATAAACGCGCTAAACTTCCCTGTGCATACGAGTTGGCTGGGCGGCCGCGCGACTTTAAGTCTCGAGGAACGTCCGGGCTCCACAGGGCAGGATGGTGGCTAACAGCCACCCGGGGTGACCCGCGGGAAAGTGCCACAGAAAAGAAACCGCTGCGTCAGCAGTAAGGGTGAAAAGGTGAGGTAAGAGCTCACCAGCGTTGCGGGTGACCGCATCGGCTTGGTAAACCCCATCCGGAGCAAGACCGAGCAGCAGACGTAAAGAATTGCCCGTTCGATGTCTGCGGGTAGGTTGCTTGAGGCCATCGGCAACGGTGGTCCTAGATAGATGGTCGCCACTACGAAAGTAGGACAAAACCCGGCGTACAGGCTGACTCGAATGCACCTGAGGGCCGCTTGGTAATCCGAGCGGCCCTCAAAATTATGGTCGTAAGGGAGAATCCCTCCTCTGTGTTATGCGCGAGAATCGCGTGCGGCCTCGAAAGCTGCTCCAACGATGCCGGCAGTGTTGCGCAAGATTGCCGGCACAACGGGCGTGCGCAGGTTCAAGAGAGGGAGGAACTTCTCATGGTTGGCGCTCACGCCGCCACCGATGACAAAGAGATCGGGGGAGAAGAGCATCTCAACGTGTGAGTAGTAGCGCTGAAGACGACCAGCCCACGTGACCCAATCCAGATTCTGTGCTGTTTTCTGGCCCGCCGAAGCCTGAGTTTCGGCATCGTGACCGTCGATCTCGAGGTGGCCGAGCTCGGAGTTGGGGAGAAGGATCCCGTCATTGATGATCGCCGAGCCGATTCCAGTTCCTAGCGTCGTCACAATGACGACACCGGGAACGCCTCGTGCAGCGCCGTAAATGGCCTCGCCCAGTCCCGCAGCATCCGCGTCGTTAAGGGCGACGATCGTGCGACCCAGATGACGGTCCATGAGCTCGACGACATCGATTCCCGCCCAAGAAGGATCGAGGTTAGCCATGAAAGGAACGCGCCCATGCACGATGGGAGCGGGGAAAGTAATCCCAACCGGAATTTCTGAGGTGACGCCAAGCGTTTCAAGGACCTGACCGCACACCTGTGCAACAGCATCTGGCGTTGCAGGGGACGGTGTCGCAATGAGAACACTCTCGCCGGAGTATGTTCCCGTTGTCAGGTCGACAAGTGCGCCTTTGACGCCTGAACCGCCGATATCAATTCCGCATGCGAGTTTCATGTTCTTCTCCTTTGAGTGGCCGCATTACTAAGAATAACTGCCATCCAGAGCTGATAAAAATTTGCTGCTGTATCAGGGGAGAGTGAGGATTTCTGCACCGTCTTCAGTCACGACGATTGTGTGCTCAAATTGTGCTGATCGGCCGCGGTCTTTCGTGACGACAGTCCAATCGTCATCCCACTGCTCCCACTCAATTCCGCCCAGATTGAGCATGGGTTCGATGGTGAAAACCATGCCTTCTTCCATGACTTCGTTATGCGCAGGCGCCGCATCGTAGTGAGGAACAATCAATCCTGAGTGGAATGCTTCACCGACGCCGTGCCCGGTAAAATCGCGAACGACACCGTAGTCAAAGCGATGCGCATAGGATTCAATCACTCGTCCGATGACGTTGATCTCGCGACCGGGGCGCACAGCTTTGATGCCGCGCATCATCGCGTTACGGGTACGTTCAATGAGGAGATGGGACTCTTCATCCACATTTCCTACCTCGAACATCGCGCAGGTATCGCCGTGAACACCGTCGTAGTACGCCGTGATATCGACATTGACAATGTCCCCGTCTTCGAGGGGACGATCATCAGGGATACCGTGGCAGATTACTTCATTAATCGAGGTGCACAGGGACTTGGGGAATCCCATGTAACCCAGACATGAAGGGTAGGCATTGTGCGAAATGATGAACTCGTGACCTATACGGTCCAATTCGTCAGTCGTTATCCCGGGACGAACTGCTTCCCCGACTACTTGCAGTGCCTGAGCTGCGATACGGCCGGCCACACGGATTTTTTCAATCGTTTCGGGGCTTTTAATATCGCCGGCAGTGACGACTTCGGGACCTGAGTGATACATGTACTCAGGACGGTCGATGTGTGCGGGAACCGCACGACGCGGTGAGATCTTGCCAGGCTTTAAAGTTCCAAGTGGAGCACGCTTTGCGCCAAGTGATTGCGACATTGTTGATTCAACCTCATTCACTACGGTAGTTATCTGAACCGGGAAAATCGCCACTGCGAACGGCGGAAATGTAGCTGCCTGCTGCCGATTCAAGTTCACGGCCGAGTTCGGCAAAGCGACGGGCAAAAGATGGGGACCAGGAGGTCATGCCAGCCATATCGGACCAAACAAGGACCTGTCCGTCCGTGTGAGGGCCTGCTCCGATTCCGATCGTAATGATGGAAAGTTCCTTTGTTAGCTGCGTTGCAACGGGCTCGGGAACCATTTCGAAAACCACTGCGAATGCGCCGGCCGCTTCTAATACGCGAGCATCTTCCATCAGCTTTTTCGCACCCTCTCCGCGTCCTTGCATGCGCGGGCCTCCCAAGGAATTTTCCGATTGGGGGGTATATCCAAGGTGGGCAACGACGGGGATCCCCGCGCCTGTAAGTACAGCGACAGTTTCAGCTCGCGCCGCTCCGCCTTCGAGTTTGACGGCATGCGCGCCGGCTTTCATGAGTCGCGCCGCACTGGTGAAAGCCTGCTCAGGTGAGGCCTCGTAGGCGCCGAAGGGAAGATCAGCGACGATCAAAGCACGGGACGCTGCGCGGGCAACAGCCGCAGTTGCGCGTTCCATATCATCGAGGGTCACGGGAAGAGTAGAGGAATACCCCAGCACAACATTGCCCAGCGAATCCCCAACCAAAATCATATCGATCCCCGCCCGATCGAAGATCGAAGCGGTGAGAGCGTCATAGGCGGTCAACATCGAAATCTTCACGCCCTGTTCTTTAGCCGCCTGGAGATGCTGAATACGGATGCGCTTCTTATCCAGCGGTCCCCGTTCGGGCTGTGGCGAGAGTGAAGGCAGGGAAGCTGAAGCAGTTGAATCGTCAGCGAGGTAACCCGTCATTGTTGTCCTTTCGTCGCACTTTGAGAGTAGTCCGCACTGCGGCTTCATTCCAGCCGGAAGAAGCTGTTGACCTACAATGGAAGAAATCCTCGTCCTGTCACGAGGCAAAATGCTGACCCAATCATAGGAGAGTAGGACATGACCGGCACCGCTGGTGGCCTCAATCCCTTAGATGAGCACGCAATCGAAGAGCTTGTTACTCAGGCAACGCAGGCGATCGCTCACACTGAAGACCTCGATGAATTGAAGGCCGTGCGCCTGGAGTTTATGGGAGACTCGGCTGCTCTCGTCCAGGCAAACCGCGGTATCGGCAAACTTGATCCGAAAGATCGCGGTCTTGCCGGTCGTCTGCTGGGATCTGCGCGTTCGCAGATTAATGCAGCTCTGCAGGAACGCCAGGAGCTCCTTCAGGAACGTCACGATGCGCAAGTTTTGGTCAGCGAGGCTGTGGACATCACGATCCCGACCGCTCGTGCTCGCGCAGGCGCCCGTCATCCCCTCGAAACAATCATGGAAGAGATCTCAGATTTCTTCATCGGCATGGGATGGCAAATCGCCGAAGGACCGGAAATTGAACACGAATGGTTCAACTTCGACTCCTTGAATTTCGATATTGATCACCCCGCACGCCAGATGCAGGATACTCTCTACATCGATGGGCGCA
>USHU01000061.1 GCA_900554605.1 uncultured Actinomyces sp. | reverse complement strand
CTTGAAGCTCTTCGAAGCGCATTGGGTGATGAAGAAGCGAAGCGCTGGCTCCTTGCAGAGCAGGTCTCTATCCCTGGCACACTCAGAAGCATTGAAGATGCTTACAGGTCTTGTTGGAAAAGATGGAGGCCCCGGGCTCTTGCGGCTCAACCCGACGTCGAGCTGGCCATCTTGGAAAAAATCGGTGGCCACATCGTCTTGCCAAAAGATGACAAGTGGCCGAAGGGCTTTGTCAAACTTGGGCAGAGTGCGCCTCGAATGCTCTGGGTTCTCGGGGAGCTCTCGACGCGGTCGTCAATTGCGATTGTGGGCGCTCGCGCGTCTTCAAATTACGGGAACAGCGTTGCTCGTGAACTTTCCCGGGAGCTTTCTCATCGGGGGTTCGGCACTATTTCTGGCGGAGCGATCGGTATTGACTCCTATGTTCACCAGGGGAGCGTTGACGTGGCTGGCTACACATGTGCGTTCATGGCTGGTGGATTGGGCAATCTCTATCCCGCATGCAACACGGATCTCTTTCGAACGATCCTTGCCTGTGGGGGTGCGCTCATCTCTGAAGTTCCATGTACATTCCGCCCTGCAAAGTGGCGATTCTTGGGAAGGAACCGCTTGATTGCAGCCGCTGCAAGCGGAGTTGTCGTTGTCGAGGCCTCACCGCGTTCAGGGGCACTGGCAACCTCTCGGTGGGCGCTCGAGCAAGGAACACCCGTTGGTGGGATCCCCGGATCTGTATATTCGGAAGCTTCGCGCGGGGTCCATGATTTGCTTCGCAATGGTGGAACTCTAATCCGTGACTATGCCGATGTCCTTGAAATGATAGGGGAGGGGAACACTTCACAGATCCAAGAGCTTCCATTGTTCGGAGAACCTACTGCTCCTGATGGCCTTGTTGATTCCCTCGAACCGCTGCTGCGCCGCGTCTATGAGGCTCTTCCCCAAAGACGGTCCATGACGACCGAGCGTCTTGCTGTGGCGGCTGGCCTCGATGAAGAATCCGTTAAGGTCGCTCTCGCTCGGCTTCAGCTCAGTGCGTTTGTTGGTGTTGATGAACGCGGTTGGCATCGCAGTCTTGGGCAAGCTCGATAGACTGGCCCCATGGGGGAGTCTCTGATCGATGCATGGGGCGTGTATTTGCGCGCCAATCTAGCCGTATCAGAGCACACGCTTCGCGCCTACATCAGTGATCTGCGTTCATTCACTACTTATTGTCAGGTCGGTGAACTCTCACAAGAGAACATCCGCCGCGTCGTCACTCTTCGGGCCATTCGTTCCTGGCTCGCCAGTTTGGTTCAACAGAGGAAATCGCGATCGACAATCTCTCGCAGGACGGCTTCAATTCGTTCCTTCACTGCCTGGGCATATCGCCGCGGCTACCTTGACAGCGATCCCGGATTGCTCGTGACCAGCGCTCGCGGGGACCAAAAACTACCACAGGTTCAGACCCCTTCTGATACGGCTGAACTCCTGTCTTTTGCAGCCACTCGTGCGCGTGAGGAAAATTCTCCGGCGGCGATACGCGATTGGGCCATCCTTGAGACGATCTACGCGACTGGTATTCGCGTGAGTGAAGTGTGCTCGCTGGAGACAACGTCGATTGACCAACAGGGCATGACATTAAGGGTGATCGGTAAGGGTAATAAAGAACGAGTCGTTCCTTTTACGCGTGCATGTTTGTCTGCACTGCAGGTATGGCTGTCTCAAGGTCGTCCACATTTGGTGACTCCCGAGGCGGGACGTGCTCTCTTTGTTGGAGATAAGGGAAAGCGCATCGACCCTCGTGTGATCCGCGCGATGATCCATCGAATGTGCGCGCAGGCCGGTGTGCGAGACCTTGCCCCTCACGCTCTTCGTCACACTGCAGCGACGCATATTCTGGCCGGAGGTGCAGACCTCAGGGCCGTGCAAGAAATGCTTGGACATTCTTCACTTCAAACAACTCAGCGTTATACGCATGTGGATGCTCAGCGCCTGAGCTCGATCTACAAACAAGCGCATCCTAGGGCTTAGTGCTCATTGCAGAGTTTTCAGCCGCGGGTGTCCTTGGAGCATTCTGAGCGGATTAATGTAGCGGTAACGACTGACTTTCGCGCCCCAGTGAAGATCGCCTTTCCGCATCTGCGAATCCTCCTGCTTGTGCGGGGCAATTTCACCGATGCGCTGCCCACGCTGCACGGCCTCGCCAATGCGGAGGGAAGAAGTTGCTGGCTCAAAGGTGGAATGGATTCCCGCACAATTGATGGAAAGAACCTCACGTCCGGCGAGCATCCCGGCAAAGACTACCGTTCCGTTGCACGGGGAGCGAAGCGAAGGATCCTCACTTCCGACCTTGACCCATATCCCTCGTGAGCCCGAAAGCCACGGCTTATCAGGTGGGGCAAAACCTTGGCTAATAGTGAAAGGCTCGGAAAAAGGAAGAGCCCACACGGAAGATGCGCGCGGCATGGATGGCTGAGCTATTCCGGGGAAACAGAAGCTCCACGTGAAGATGAATATCGCCATACCGGGGATGATCCGCAGAAAGCCATACACACGTTGATTCATGAATCCAGTGTGCAAATGGGGAAACGATGCGGGGTCTGCTAGATGAAATCTGTGGAAAACGCCGAAGGAAGGTCCTCCCTGTGGATAGACACATGTGAGCTATTGCAAGTGAAATGAGTACATTTTGTCCCCATATGGGTCCGAAGAGCTAGGCGAGATGAGATAAGATTGGACCGCATTCGCTGTGCGAATGACTTCGCGTGCTATTTTCCGAGCACCTCACGGAAGTGAAAGTGCCGGGGCAGTTGCGTCACGGTCCAATGGGTCGCAACGCCATAGCACCAGGGCCGAAAAGGCACATTAACCGAGAAAAACCGGGGGAAACCCCACGATCCCGCTCAGCGGGGAAAGGACGATGCAATGGCAGTCGTCACCATGCGCCAGCTCCTGGAATCTGGCGTGCACTTCGGGCACCAGACCCGTCGTTGGAACCCGAAGATGAAGCGCTTCATCCTCACCGAACGTAACGGCATCTACATCATCGACCTCGAGCAGACCATTGCCGATATCGATATCGCCTTCGATTTCGTGAAGGAAACCGTTGCACACGGTGGAACCATCCTCTTTGTTGGCACCAAGAAGCAGGCTCAGGAAGCTGTTGCCGAGCAGGCACAGCGCGTTGGCATGCCTTACGTGAACCACCGTTGGCTCGGCGGTATGCTCACCAACTTCTCCACCGTTTCCAAGCGCCTGCAGCGCCTGAAGGAACTTGAGCAGATTGACTTCGATGATGTGGCATCTTCTGGCCGCACCAAGAAGGAACTGCTCATGATGCGCCGCGAGAAGGACAAGCTTGCTCGCACCCTCGGTGGTATTCGCGATATGGCCAAGGTTCCCTCCGCAGTGTGGATCGTTGACCCCAAGAAGGAACACCTCGCGGTTTCTGAGGCTCGCAAGCTCAACATTCCGATCGTGGCCATCCTTGACACCAACGCCGATCCGGACGAGGTCGACTACCGCATCCCCGGCAACGACGACGCCATCCGTGCCGTTGCGCTGCTGACCCGCGTGATCGCCGACGCAGTTGCCGAAGGCCTGCTTGCACGCAGCGCCGGCCGCAAGAACGCTTCCGAGGAAACCGCTGCTGAGCCTCTGGCTGAGTGGGAGCGCGAGCTCCTCGAAGGTGAAGTTGCCGCCGATGAGGCAGCAGCACAGGCCGTCGCCACCGAGTCTGAAACCCCCGCACAGGACTGAAGCTCAGAAAGAAGGAAATCAGTAATGGCTAATTTCACCGCTGCTGATGTGAAGGCTCTGCGCGAGAAGACTGGCGCAGGCATGATGGACGTCAAGAAGGCGCTCCAGGAAGCCGACGGCGATGCTGAAAAGGCTCTCGAAATCATTCGTCTGAAGGGCCTGAAGTCGCTGTCCAAGCGCGAAGGCCGTCAGGCATCCGCCGGCCTGCTCGCCGCATCCGTCCAGGACGGCGTGGGCGTCATGGTCGAGGTCAACTCCGAGACCGACTTCGTTGCCAAGAACCAGAAGTTCATTGACTTCGCACACTCTGTCCTCGAGGCCGCTGTTGCCTCCGGCGCATCCGATGTTGACTCGCTGCTTGCAGCTCCGATGGGCGACTCCACTGTCAAGGAACAGCTTGACGCGATGGCCGCAGTTATCGGCGAAAAGCTCGAGATCCGTCGCGTGATTCGTGTTGAGGGCGAGAACGTTGATCTCTACCTGCACCAGACCAGCCCCGACCTGCCCCCGCAGGTTGGCGTCTTCGTCGTCACCGACGCAGCTGGAGCAGGCGTTGCACACGATGTCGCGATGCACGTCGCTGCCTACATGCCCGCTTACCTTGACCGTGACTCGGTTCCGGCCGATGTCTTGGAGAAGGAACGCGCAACCCTCGAGAAGATCACCCTCGAGGAAGGCAAGCCCGAGAAGATCGTCCCCAAGATCGTTCAGGGACGTCTTGAGGCATTCTTCAAGGACAACTGCTTGGTCGACCAGGCATTTGCTCGCGATCCTTCAAAGTCCGTCGGACAGGTTCTGCGCGACGCTGGTGCAAAGGTCACCCAGTTCGTGCGCGTCCACGTCGGCGCCTGATTTTGTGTGATGGCCCCGCTTTTGCGGGGCCATCACCCTATCTCTTAGGACTCAGCACTCATTCAAAGGAGAAGTACTCATGCCAGCTCGTCGCGTCCTCCTCAAACTTTCAGGTGAAGCTTTTGGCGGAGGTTCCGTCGGCCTCGATCCCACTGTTGTCCGCTCGATTGCAGAGCAGATCGCCCACGCAGTTCATGCGGGGATCCAGGTTGCAGTCGTCGTTGGCGGTGGTAACTTCTTCCGCGGCGCCGAGTTGTCCAGGCAAGGCTTGGACCGCTCACGTGCCGACTACATGGGAATGCTCGGCACCGTTATGAATGCTCTGGCTCTTCAAGACTTCATCGAGCAATCCGGTGTTCCCGCCCGTGTCCAAAGCGCAATTGCAATGCAACAGGTGGCAGAACCCTATATTCCACTGCGCGCTATTCGTCACCTCGAAAAGGGACGCGTTGTTCTCTTCGGTGCCGGTGCGGGACTGCCCTACTTCTCAACCGACACTGTCTCCGCGCAACGCGCGTTGGAGACTCATTGCGACGAACTTCTCGTTGCGAAGAACGGCGTTGACGGGGTCTACGATGATGATCCTCGTATCAACCCCAATGCGAAGAAGCTTGACTTTGTCACCTACCAAGATGCACTGAGCCGTGGTCTGAAGGTTGTCGATGCCGCAGCCTTCGCGCTGGGCCAGGAAAACGGACTGACAATGCGCGTCTTTGGCATGTCAGAACCTGGTAACGTTACTGCCGCGCTCCGTGGCGAAAAAATCGGTACGCTTGTCCTCAGCGAATCACACTGAAAGGAAGATTTCCGTGATCGACGACATCCTGCTTGAAGCAGAAGAAAAAATGGATAAGACGGTCGAAGCAGCCCGTCACGAATTCGGCAATATCCGCACCGGACGCGCAAATGCCGGCATGTTCGAGCAGCTCCTTGTTGATTACTATGGAGCCCCGACCCCGATGCAGCAGCTGGCTTCTTTCCAGATTCCTGAAGCCCGCACCGTTCTGATTTCGCCTTTTGATCGCACTGCGACCCAGGAGATCATCAAGACGCTGCGCGAGTCTGATCTGGGAGTCAACCCGACTGATGACGGAAATGTTGTTCGCGTTATTCTTCCTGCTCTGACTGAAGAACGCCGTAAGGAATACGTCAAGCAGGCAAAGAACAAGGCAGAAGATGCTCGCGTTTCGGTCCGTTCTATCCGTCGTAAGGCGAAGGAAAGCCTTGATCGTCTGAAGAAAGACGGCGAAGCAGGAGAAGACGAAGTCGAGCGCGCAGAAAAGGCCCTCGAGGCTGCAACGAAGGCTCGCGTCGAACTGATCGACCAGCTTCTTTCAACTAAAGAAAGCGAACTTCTCACCATCTGATGTCCACCACATCCCATCAACACGCTCCTTCGGTGTTTTCGCGCGTCAGCCGCGCGAAAACACCCAGCCGCTAGCACCAACAGGTAAGGCCGGTCGCAATCTTCCAGCAGCGGTTTCTTCTGCTGTAGTTCTGATCGCATTGCTTGTGGCCTCGCGACTTGTCGTCCAAGGGCTCTTTGTCGGCTTCGTGTGCTGCATCGCTCTACTTGGATTGTGGGAGTTGGGAGGAGCCTTCGCTCGGGTTGGTACTCACATCGCCCTAGCGCCCTTGTACCTTGGCGCAATTGGCATGATGGTCTGCGCGTGGCTTCTTGGCCCCGAGGCCCTCACCATGGCCCTCTATCTCACCGTTTTTGCGGTCGTGGTGTGGCGCCTCATTGATGCCCCAACGCCTTCGAGGATTGCTGACATCACGGCCAGCGTATTTAGCGCAATCTATGTGCCTTTCCTCGCGTGTTTCGTTGTTTTGATGCTGCGTGAGTTTCGCTCACCTGCAGTC
>USHU01000060.1 GCA_900554605.1 uncultured Actinomyces sp. | reverse complement strand
AATGTCGTGTGGACGGGGATTGCTTTCCTCGCGTCCTTCCCATATTCGGATATTCATGAATTACTTGAGCTTCGCCCCTCGCGGATGATGTCGGAAATTCGTTTAGCCGAGGCATAGAAAGCGCTTGACGCATATGAAAGGGCACAAAATGCAGTGGACGCAGCTGTGGCATGCACAAAGCTTTCCCCTATGGGTGGAAGGAAACGACGCGACCCCTCGAATGCATCGGGTGATGATCGGGGGAGACAAGGCCGGAGCCGTGGTTGTTGCTCGCAATCATCATGGTGCCTTCGCACTTGTTCGTCAGCGTCGCCTCGCAATTGAACGCGACCTGTGGGAGTTCCCGCGCGGAATGAGCGAAGGAAGCGACGTGGATGGAATTGCAACCGGCTTGCGCGAGCTCCTTGAAGAAACCGGTTTTCATGGCGAAAACGGTATATCTCTGGGCCAGATCTATCCCGATTCAGGGATTCTTGGTGGGCATATCGAGGTCATTGCATGCACCGTGCCCGAGCAGAAACGCTGCGAGATCGATGGTGAAGTCGACGCATTGCAATGGGTGAGCCTCGCTGAACTGCGCTCGATGATCGTTTCAGGCGAACTTCAGGACTCGATTTCGCTGGCTGCATTCACGCTGTGGAAGACTCACGACGAAGCCTAGGCGAGGCCTCGGCAGACTCAGAGCTTAGGAGTGAGATCGTCTTTCGTCAGTGTTCCCGCGCGGAGCTTGGCGAAGAAGTCGGGGGCGGTCGTGTCTTCCAAGAGGACAGCACTGCCCGCCGAGGTCGAGTATCCCAAGTCCTCAATTGGAGGAACACCGGTCATTCCAGAGTTTTGAGCACTGCGGAAAGCCAAAACAAGCTTGCCGACGTCGAGGACAGAAGAATCTTCGTCGACGGTAAAGGCTGATGCTCCCGCACGTTCAACGCGCAAAGCGCTCGAAGGATTGATCAATGTTGCCGGCTGCATGGCCTTCGATACGGTCTTCGAGACGACCTGGCGCTGGCGCTGAGCGCGTCCAATGTCACCAAGCGGATCGGAATAGCGCATACGCGCAAAGGCAAGGGCGGTCTTGCCATCTGCATCGTGGCAGCCCGCTTCCCAATTGAGTTCGGAGCGCTCGTCATTGACTGTCAAGTCGTAGCAGAGGTTCACTCCGCCGACGGCATCGACGATGTTGGAAACTCCACCCATGCCGATCTCTGCGTAGTGATCGATCGATAGTCCCGTGAGTTGTTCAACGGTTTGAACGAGGAGTGTGGGACCGCCGTAGGAATACGCCGCGTTGAGTTTGTCCCACCCGTATCCGGGGATTTCAACGTAGGTGTCTCGGGGGAGCGAAATATTGCTGGTCTGCCCATTGGGAGCAACGTGAACCAGCATGATGGAGTCCGCGCGTTGTCCTTCGGTGTCGTCTGGAACTGAACCGTCGCCACGCGAATCAGAACCTGCAAGAAGATAGGTGGTTCCCGAGGTGCCCGCGGCGCCGGAAAGTGCATCGATTCGCTTGAGATGCGAATTTGCGTCGAAAAGGAGGTACGCGGGCCACGCAGCGATCAGGAGAATCACGACGAGGGTAACCAGCGGCCAGCGGCGCTTCTTCTTTCGACGAGGCCGCGGGGACACTGGCGTGCCTGCGGGGGCACTGGGAGGCGCTTGAACGGGCTGGAAGTGAGGCCTAGACGGTTTTGCCGCGCGCGGAAGCTCGGTTGCTGCAGGAGAAGACGGAGTAAAGCTCGGCGCCGAGGCTACGCGTTTGGCGCGCGGTGCAAAAGAGGGCGGCATGACCGTTTCTTTGGGCTCTGCCTGGGGAGCAGATTCTTCGGTTCCGGGGAAAACGACGCCTTCGTCTTCGCTGTTAACAGAAGAGTTCTGAACCTCGGAGAGGCGCGGGCGCCTACGCGAGGGGTCGGGCTGAAAAGACGGCGGCTGAGTCATCAGCGTTCCGCCGGGCAAGCTGCGGTGGGGCTTGCGCTTGCAGATGCGCTTGCCGAGGGTGACGTACTCGGGGTAGCCGAAGCAGACGCGGAGCTGCTTTCAGAAGGCGAGGCCGAGGCACTCGGTGAGGCATTCGTCTGGCCTTCTTGGCCGCTACCGTTGGTGAACTCAATTGCAGCGGGGAAAGGTTGATCCTTGCGGATTGCCTCCCAGGCCTGGCTGAACTGTGGCTCCAGATTGATGACGCGGTTGGGGTCAACGGGGGAGTACTGGTTCGGCGAGGTAATAAACTGAATATTCGCGCGGTCAATCGAGGACAGGGAGAGCAAAAGACCCACGTCGGTGTTGATATTCGACAGGTTTTGTGAAGGTTGGAGTGCGGATAGTCCCTGCTTGGTGAAGGACAAGAGCGAAGGAAGATCCGACACGAAGTTCTTGGCGAGCAATTCACGCATAATCGCCGCGACCAGTTTTTGCTGATTCGAAATACGGCCCAAATCTGAACCGTCACCCACGGCATAACGCGTACGGGCATAGGCCAGAGCCGTTTTACCGTCGAGTTTTTGGCATCCCGCCTGCACATGCAAGTCTGAGCGGGAATCATCGATGTCTTCGGGGATGTCGAACCAGACCCCACCCAAAGCGTCGATGAGGCCTCGGAAACCGTGGAAATCAACGACGACGAAGCCGTCGATGTTCACGCCGGTCAACTGTTCCGTGGTCGCCTCGGTGCAGGCAATACCGCCTGCGATATCGGTGTCATTCGAACCGGTAGAGAAAGCAGAGTTGAACATTCCGGTGTAGGCGGAAGAAACCGTGCCATCTGAGCGCTTACACGCGGGAATGTCCGTAATGAGATCTCGGGGAATTGATACGACCTGAACCCGCGTGCGATCTGCGGAAATGTGCATAAGCATGGTCGTATCGGAGTGAATTGATGAAAGCTCCGCAGCGTCACCATTGGCGTCATCACCTTGGTTCTGGCGTGAGTCAATTCCAGAGATGAGGATATTGACGGGGCGTCCCTCGAAGGAATCGGAAGGCGCGGCGGTCTCGGTGGAGTTCGCGTTGCCCAGACCCTGGGTATTGATGGAGTTTGACGCAAGCTGGTTGCCGAAATCGCGGTAAATGAAGAAAGCGGTGGAAACCAGCAGGAGGACGCAGGAGAAGGCAACCAAAGAAATCACTCGTGCTGCACCACTCTTAAATGGGAGCGTTGCCGAGTGAGCAATCGGTCGCGCAATGCGTGATTGTGGAGTACTCATCGCCTTTATCATATCGTTACTTGAAGAAAGGGCGCGCTATTTTTCGGCGAATTCTCCAAGTTTCCACTCAACGGCACCCGTGGCTGTGAGGGAAGGAATAAGGACTGCTCGTCCCTGCGCAGCGATGACGGGGCGTGAATATCCGGGGGTTTCCCCTAAGCGCGTGATCTGGCCGCTTTCCCATGAACGCAGGTACATCTGTGCATTGTTCGCCTGAGATCCGGCGCCCCACACGATTGCCTCTTCACCGATGGACACCCAAGGAGTTCGGGAATCGACCATGATCCACTGCGTGGGATAGTCCGCGGACTTACTGTCCCAGACTCCGAGGTAGGACGAGGCCGCGGAAGACGTCGTTGATGGACTAACGAGGACCGCATGGTGATCTCTGGCGGCGTAGAGCCCACTGATTCGATAGTCCTGTGATTTCAGGTCGAAGTGGGTGGTGACCCCTGAGAAATCCGTGCCGCTGAGCGTGACAACGCGAGAGGGGAGCGGTGAATCCTTTGGAGTGGCGACCGCGCTGAGTCCCTGCTCAGAGAGCGCGGGGTAGGCCCCAAAGAGAAGAATCTGCGGTTTGTTGGAGCTCGTTGAAGCGTCCAGGCTCTGAGTGACGATCAGTGAGTAATCTCCGTGATCAGTTGAGGCGTTTGCGCCGTAAAACGCGTGTGTCCCATCGCTCACAGGAGGAAGTTCACCCGCGCTTCGTGGACTGTGAGCAGGAAGATCACTCCACGTCATTACGGTGCGCAAACGTTGCTCGTCCTTATTCCAGGAGAAAACCGTCCACGGGGCAAAGACATTGTCCTCTTGGTGGTCTCCGGTTGAGGAAGAAGAAACCTGCCGTCCGAGGAAAGTAATCCAGGGACCGCTTTGTGTCCCGTCGAGGGGTTCAACGTAGTTGCCGTCTTCTCGAAGTAAATCCGGCGAGAGCTCGCGTATCCCTTGTGGGGAAAGAATCGCTGGCTTGTAGGAGTACAGGTCGTTCGGGTCACGTGTCGACGAGCCAAAAACCTCAGAGGTATCGATGGGAAGAGAAGGAATCTGCCGGAAATCCCCGCCCAATGTCCATTTCTCTTCGACGGAAGATGCTTGGCTTTGTCCCGATGGAGACAATTCACATGGCTGATCGCTCGCGTGCATCGCAACAAGATGAAAAGGAAGAGAGAGATCTGTGCATACACGCTCGCGAGGATCCTCCAGCGCGGACTGCGCAACGAGAGGCTCGAAGACGCCATCCATCTGACGAGGCGATACACTCGCGCTCGCCGAGGTCGACAAATCCCCGCTCCCTCCGCTTGCGCAGCCGCCAAGGGCGACAAGAGCGCAGGCGCTGAGGAAAGCAAAGCGACGCAGGGATGCGCGGCCTCGGCGATGAGGAGAAAACACCGACTTAGCGGGCACTGTAGATGCCAATGTGTTCGCGGCCGTCACGCTCAACCTCGGTTTGGAGGAAATTTTGCGTGAAGGAAGGGAGGTGGTACCAGAACTGTTCCTCGCCGCCCCAGAGGTAGTGGACGCCCGGGTCGGCAATACGCATCGAATCAGTGTTTGCGTCGTATGAGGTGACAACCATGATGTGGGAGAAAGTTGAGTTCGGGTGACCGTTGTAGTGGGGGCCACCTCGGCGTTCTTGAGCATCAACAGCGGTCGGCAATCCCTTGGAGAAGGAGGCCTTCACAGAATCGCGGACCTGCTCAACCGAAGGAGTGTGAATCGTTGTGTAGGCATCGCGGCCCAGCCAACGATTCATCCCGTACTCGAAACGACGATCATGGAAGCTTGTGTAGCCGTATCCCACGGTGTTCATATAATCGCGGCTTGCCACGGCGTTGATGCTGAGCGGCGTTCCCTGTGCGGAGTGGTGAGCGCCGATCGCGTTGAGGATCATCCAACCACTGGTCGGACCGCAGAAATAGTTATTAGGCTGCCCGGCCCACGTGACATTGAAGTCATTGGTCTTCTCTAGAACTCCGTCTTCGAAGTTCTGCTTGTGACGGTTTCCGTCCCAGTAGGGTTCGGAGGTCGGGTATCCCAGGTGGCCACGTTCGTAACCGTGATTGCCGTATTCGGCAAGCAAATCCAGGGGAACAGCGTGAGAGCCAGAGCGCGGTGACCAGTATGCGGTTCCGCCTTGGAAAATTTGGTAGACGCCGCCGTTCGCGGAAGGCGTTTCATCTGAGGAGGGATAGCCCAGCTCTCCGCGCTCCCAGTTGTAGAAACCGTAGGTCCCCATGATTGCGTCGTGGACGAAATAGGAATCCGAGCCGGGGTGCCAGTATGCGGTTCCACCTTGGAAAATTTGGTAGACGCCGCCGTTTGTAGAAGGGGTTTCATTGCTCAGCGGGTAGCCGTAGCGTCCCCATTCATATCCGGCGCGTCCGTATGCTCCAAGCATCGCACCGTGCACGTAGTAGCTGCCAGTGCTGGGGTGCCAGTATGCGGTTCCCCCCTGGAAAGTCTGATAGACACCACCATTCGCCGTAGCGGTCTCTTCGCCCGTGGGGTAGCCCATCTGGCCGCGTTCCCAGCCCTGGCCTTCCCACAGATTACGGATACCGCCGGTAACCCTGTGAGCCCCAGTGCGCGGGTGGTAGTAAATCGAGCCGCCGGTGAAGTTTTGGTATGCCCCGCCGTCCGCGGCGTCCTTCATCTCATCGTTCAGAGGCCAGCCCAGCGAGCGGCCTTCTGTTTCTGCGGTTTTGTAGCGTCCGAGGATTTTGCCCCAGATGGGGTGGGCTCCGCCCTGGCTGCTCCAACGAATTTGGCCGTTTTCATAGGTTTGGAGCGCGCCGCGAATTCCAGCGATCGTCTGGTTCTCTTCATCAGAAGTTGGGAAACCAAGGGGTCCGTTCTCCCACTTGTGTGCGCTGTAGGCGCTGTGGATTCCTCCGCGCGAAGCATGTGCGCCGTATTGAGCGGTCCAGTAGATTTGGCCGCCGCGGTAGAACTGAATGAAAGCGCCGTCGCGCAGGGGAACTAGCCCAGAGGTGGCAGTGCCAAGTACTCCGTTTTCTCCCCCCAATTCCTGCCAGTGCTGGTGGATCTGTTCCTCGGGGGAGAGGGACGTATTGCCGTTAGTAGCGGCCCGGTCTTCATCATTGGGAATATCGTCCCCGGTCGGAGTGTCTCCCGAGGCTGTTGTGGAATCAACCGAATAGGGGCTGCCTGTAGATGGGGATGCCTCGGGTGTGGGGGTTTCAGTCTGAATGGGGGAGGATGCCTGTATTGATGGGGTGGGGGCTTCGGCCTCG
>USHU01000059.1 GCA_900554605.1 uncultured Actinomyces sp. | reverse complement strand
AAGTGGTCGCTGCTCGGCGGAAATATCGAGAAATTGTCCAATTGCAACCTCGGCGTGCATGCGCGCGTAGAGCTGCATGACGGGATCGCGGAAATGAGACAGGTTCTCGCACTGACGAATCATCGCGGATTCAGCTGCAGAGAAGAGGAGATCTCCGGCAAGGATCGCGGAACTGATTCCGAAGTCTTCACTATCGCCTCGGAAATGGGAAGAACGATGGTACGAAGAGAAAGCCGCATGCGCGGAGGGGTTCCCGCGCCTCGTGGGGGCGTGGTCGATGATGTCATCGTGGACGAGCGCGCTTGCCTGGTAGAGCTCAAGTGAGGCGCCCAAATCATCCAAAGGTAAAGTTTCAATGGGGGTACGGGTGAAGAGGCTTGCGCCGACAAAAGCGAGGAAAGCGCGGAAACGCTTACCTTCCTCAAGGCTCTTATGGCAAATCTCTAGCAGGGGAGTGACCTGCTCAGAGGGGGCAATCGAGCTAGCGAGCTCGGCCAAAATACTGTGGCTTCGTTCCTCAATTCGAGGGGCTAAGGAAAGCAGTTGCTCGCTCAAGACGCTCATGTGCCCAGTCTATAAAACATTCATACGCTACCCAGTGCCCATGTCTATCATGAGAGAAAACATGAGGAGGATGATTGTGGCAATTGTTGTGAGCTATTACGGGAATCGTGAGTCGGATGCTGCCTTGGACGAAGCTGTTCGTGTGGCATCGTGGATGCGAACCTCTCTCATGATTGTCGTTGCTTCGCATGATTGCGGCGGGACTTTTTCTGACGAAAATACTGCAGAGGCTCACTTGTGGGAGCGTTTAGGCGGAACTGAGGTTTCCTTTGAGGTGAAGCGTTGTCGGCGTGATGCATCAATGGCTGAAACAGTCTTGGAGTGGGCGCGCATTCTTGACGCTGACATGATTGTTATCGGATTGCGACCCGGCGGTTCGCAGCGAACAACAATTGGTAATACTGCAACAGCAATTTTGCTTGATGCGCCGTGCCCGGTGATGACGTCTTCGTGGCGTTTTGACGATCAGGCGGCATAAAAGCGTATTTTGCGTCGTCTTTCGAGCTGCGCGTGTTAAGTGTGGGCGGTTATAATTGTAGGCAGTCTGTCACCGTCCAGTGGATTGGCGGCTAATTTTGTCCACCCATGAAAGGGATTCGAGTGTCTCCATCCCGCGCTACCGGCGCTCGCGATACTGAAACTGAACCCACTCAGTCGAAGAAGGAAACTCGTACGCGTCGCTCGTCTCAGGCTGCACCGGCGTCTGTAGAAACGGAAGAGACTGCCACGCCAAAGAAGACGACAGCAAAGAAGGCTAGGAAGACAACGGCTTCAAAGGACGACGCTTCCGTAAAAACGGAGGAGACCGCTCCCAAGAAGCGCCGTGCGACTAAGAAGGCAACGGTCGCTAAAGAAGAGTCTCCTGCACAAGCAGAGGAACTTGCACCCAAGAAGCGCCGCACCACAAAGAAGGCTCAAGAGCAAGAAGCCGCACAACCTGAAGCAGAGAAGAAGCCTCGCGCGACCCGTAAGAAGGCGGCGAAGGACGCGCAAACGGATGTCGTGGAAGAAGCTCCCAAGCGCGCGAAGCGGACGCGGAAGAAGGCAGCTGAGGTCGAGGAAACTCCTCAAGCGGTTTTGCCCGCGCAAGACGATGAGGAACTTGAAGGCGATATCGCCGAAGACGCTGATCTGGAAGAAGTCGAAGACATTGAACCCGATGTCGACGATCTGGAAGAAACCGAGATCGAAGCTGACGATGACGAGGTAGAAGACAAAGATTCTGAAGATGATGAGTCTTCTGCACATGACCAAGATTCGAAGCCGCAGAGCGCTGCTGAACTCCGTTCGAAGGGCGGGTTCGTCGTTTCTGACTCGGATGAGACAGATGAACCAGTCCAGCAGGTTACCGTCGCTGGCGCGACGGCCGACCCGGTGAAGGACTACCTCAAGCAAATCGGTAAGGTATCCCTACTCAATGCCGAGCAAGAGGTTGATCTTGCACGTCGTATTGAAGCCGGTCTCTACGCTGAAGAGATCCTCAAGACAAGTTCGAACGAAAAGAGCTCTCGCGAACGCCGTGAGCTGCATATTTTGGCGCAAGATGGTCAGCAAGCAAAGAACCACCTCCTCGAAGCCAACCTGCGCCTTGTGGTTTCGCTCGCGAAGCGCTACACCGGACGCGGTATGCAATTCTTGGACCTGATTCAGGAAGGCAACCTTGGTCTGATTCGTGCAGTTGAGAAGTTTGACTACACGAAGGGCTACAAGTTCTCGACCTACGCCACCTGGTGGATTCGCCAGGCAATTACGCGTGCCATGGCCGACCAGGCGCGAACCATTCGCATTCCTGTCCACATGGTTGAAGTCATCAATAAGCTCGCGCGCGTTCAGCGTCAGATGCTTCAAGATCTTGGCCGTGAACCCACGCCGGAAGAACTGGCGAAGGAACTGGATATGACACCGGAGAAGGTCGTCGAGGTCCAGAAGTACGGTCGCGAACCTATCTCTTTGCACACTCCCTTGGGCGAAGACGGAGATAGTGAATTCGGCGATCTGATTGAGGACTCCGAAGCGATCGTCCCCGCGGACGCAGTGTCCTTCACGCTTTTGCAAGAGCAACTTCACCGCGTCCTCGATACGCTTTCTGAGCGTGAGGCAGGGGTTGTGTCCATGCGTTTCGGCTTGGGCGACGGTCAGCCGAAGACTCTCGACGAGATCGGTAAGGTCTACGGTGTCACGCGTGAGCGCATCCGTCAGATCGAGTCGAAGACCATGTCCAAGCTACGTCATCCCTCCCGTTCGCAGGTGTTGCGCGACTACTTGGACTGACAGAGTCGTTTATAGACTTAAGTGGCCGGGACCTGATAGGTCCCGGCCACTTAAGTATCGCTACGTGCGGAAAAGACGATCAGTCGTCCTCTTCCTTCTCGATGCCCAGCGTCTCACGAATGTGATCGTAGAGAGAAAGCTGAGTGGCGATCGAGCAGTTGATCTGCTGAAGCAGCTGGGCGTCGGTTGCTCCATGCTCGTAATCGACATTGACCTCTGTCATCACGCGCAGGGTGCCATCGTCGGTGGGGGCGTAGAAGGCCTTCGGCCAGATGCGATCGCGGTGCCAGTCTTCGATAACTCCGTTGAGCTCTGCTTCTTGTTCCATGGGAACTTCTTCTGCCATGCGCGAAGTTACGGACAGGATTTCACTCATCTGTCCCATGAAGAGGAAGAAGAACGGTGCGCCGTCCCAGCGGCCGCATACGTCGTCGTCATCATCGCGACCGTAGTACCAGCCCTGGCCATCGAAAATCTTCTCGATGCGCTCTTTTGAAATGGGGCGTACGGAATCGCCAGATTCACTGCTGCTGAACCAACCCATATTGACGTCTCCTTTGTGTCACATTCCCAGAGCTGCGCCCAGCTCACGGTAGAACTCGGAAGCGGTTCCAAGAGCACAGCTGACCTGCTGGTTGATCTGTGCGTCGGTTGCGCCATGTTCCCAATCGATTGAATTTTCGCAGAAGATGCGGACTGCGCCTTCGTCGTTAATGCGGTGGTATGCCTTCGGCCACAGCTTCGTGCGGTGCCATTCACGGATGAAAGCGCGCGCTTCTTCGAGCTTCTCCATGGGGACCGAGAGGTGCCACAAGGACTGAATGTGAAGGATTTCCTTGTTTTCGCCACGGAGCATGAAGTAGAACTGGTCGTCGTCCCACGTGCCGCCAAGGTCACCATCGGAATCTACGAAGTAGTGCCACCCGCGTTCTTTAAAGAGGTCGATCAGGCGTTCCTGGCTGATCGGTGGGGTGAGCGGGGCCTCCTCGGCCGGCTTTGGTCGTGAAAACAGACCCATGTTTGTTTCCTCCTTGGAAGGGATTGTCGTTCCAATCATAGGGGATAGTCCCTAGAAAGTCAGGATCCTGGTGTGAAGTAATTGCGCTCATCAATAATGTCGAGGGCCTTCGGGGCAATTGCATCGAGATGCTGATTGGCATGATGCGCGCAGAAGTTTAGTGTTCCCGTAGCAAGAGTGACTCGCACCCACGCGCGTGCTCCGCACTGATCACAACGATCTTGAGCGGTCAAAATCGGGGGGAGTGTCTGTCGTGCATTCTCAGTAGTTACGGTATCCATGCATCTATAAGATCACGTTAAAGCTGATCAAGAAGCGAAAAATGGCTTTTTCTGCCATTGGCCGAAAATCTGGAAACGGATCACAATTTGTCGATTTCGGTGCGTGAGCGCCTGAGTTGGCTGATGCTCTTCGTACACTGTCTGGGTGAGTGAAACCCAAGCCTCAGACTACTCCGCGCGGCATCTATCGGTTCTCGAAGGACTCGAGGCCGTTCGTAAACGCCCCGGCATGTACATTGGTTCGACCGACCACCGTGGGCTCATGCATTGCCTGTGGGAGATTATTGATAATGCGGTCGACGAGGCCTTGGAAGGATTCTGCGACACGATTGATGTGCGCTTGCATCCTGACCACTCAGCTTCGGTTGCTGATAATGGTCGTGGTATTCCCGTAGATGATGTCCCCGGAGTTGGCCTTTCGGGAGTGGAAGTCGTCTTCACCAAGCTTCATGCGGGTGGAAAGTTCGGAAACGGCTCCTATGCTGCCTCGGGCGGTCTCCACGGTGTCGGTGCCTCTGTTGTGAATGCTCTTTCGGCGCGAATGGACGTCGAGGTCGACCGTGGTGGTAAGACTTGGCAGATGTGTTTCAGGCGAGGAGAGCCCGGCGAATTCGATGATTCTCGTCAGCGCACGCCAAATTCTCCCTTCCAAGCTTTCACCGATGAGTCTCGACTGAAGACGATTGCTAAAGTCTCGAAGAAAAAGACGGGTACCAGAGTTCGTTTTTGGGCGGACTATCAGATCTTCCCTTCGGATGAAGGCTTTACCTGGGACACTCTTCTTGCCCGGGCCCGTCAGACGGCTTTCTTGGTTCCTGGTCTGACGATCAATTGCTTCGATGAGCGCGGTGAAGAAACGATTCACGAATCATTCCGTTTCGACGGAGGTGTTGTTGATTTCGTTGATTGGCTTGCTAGTGATGGCCCTGTGACGGATACCTGGCACATTCAAGGCGAAGGCACCTTTACGGAAACGGTGCAAGCTTTGGATCCTGAGAGCGGTCATTTAAAGGCTGTCGAAACCGAACGCACATGTGAAGTTGACTGTGCATTGCGATGGGGGATTGGTTACGAGGCGCAGCTTCAATCCTTCGTCAATATCATTGCAACGCCTAAGGGGGGAACGCACGTTGCAGGCTTTGAACAAGCCGTTTTGAAGGTACTTCGTGCCCAGGTCGATAAGAATGCGCGCAAACTGAAAGTTTCGGCTAAGGACGGTCGTCCTGAGAAGGACGACGTGTTAGCTGGTCTGACCGCGGTTGTTACGGTTCGTTTCCCTGAACCTCAGTTTGAGGGGCAAACAAAGGAAATTCTGGGGACTCCCCAGATTCGTTCAGTCGTTGCCCGCGTGGTCGGCGATTGGCTCGAAGCGAAGTTTGCTTCCTCCAAGCGTGACGATAGACAGCAAACCAGCGCTCTTTTGGACAAAGTCGTTGGAGAAATGAAAGCGCGTGTCTCTGCGCGCATTCACAAAGAGATCTCCCGTCGTAAAAACGCTTTGGAGACTTCGTCTCTCCCTGCAAAACTTGCGGATTGCCGAGCCGAAGATGTCGAACAGACCGAACTCTTTATCGTCGAGGGCGACTCAGCGCTTGGAACCGCAAAGGCAGCGCGTAATTCGCAGTATCAGGCCCTTTTCCCGATCCGAGGGAAAATCCTCAATGTCCAGAAGGCCTCGACTGCCGATATGCTCGCCAATGCCGAATGCGCGAATATCATTCAGGTGATTGGCGCCGGTTCTGGCCGTACCTTCGATCTTGAACAGGCGCGCTACGGCAAAGTCATTTTGATGACTGATGCGGACGTTGATGGAGCGCATATTCGTACCCTTCTTCTAACGCTCTTCTTCCGCTACATGCGTCCGATGGTCGAAGCGGGACGAGTCTATGCAGCTGTTCCCCCTCTGCACCGGATTGAAGTTGCTGGAAAGGGACGAAAAGGACGGGAGTTCATCTATACCTATTCCGAGGAAGAACTCCATCGCCAGCTTGCCGCCCTGCGAAAAGCGGGCCGCAGCTGGAAAGAACCGATCCAACGCTACAAAGGCCTCGGCGAAATGGACGCCGATCAGTTGGCAGAAACGACAATGGACCGCGCGCATCGTTCACTTAGGCGCATCACACTTAAAGATGAGGAAGCTCTTCGGCGCGCCGAAGATGTCTTTGAACTTCTCATGGGGCAAGTTGTTGGTCCTCGGCGTGATTTCATTGTCGAAGAGGCTGCGGGCATCGATCGTGATCGTATTGATGCTTAGGCGCTGCGCATAGATATTAACTAGGACTGAGGACCCGCTTTCCCGTAGAATATTTCCTATGAATGGACTTGCGGAGCG
>USHU01000058.1 GCA_900554605.1 uncultured Actinomyces sp. | reverse complement strand
CGTGCGCGCTAATCGCGCCCAAGCGCGCCAGAGTGCTCCCGGCCTCGTAATGGCCCAAGACAACCTCGGCCTGGTGGCACTGCGAGGCAACGATCAACGGAACCTCGGCCTCGCGCAGTTCCTGCAACACATCGACAAAACCCGGGTCTGAAGCCGGAATATTTCCCACGCCGTATGCGCGGATGATCACCGCCTCGGGCAGGGGAGTGAACGTGGAACGTAAACGCGCGGCGCTCAGGCCTGGAACAATGTCCACAACGGCAACATCGTGGCGGGCGTAAGGAGTCGGATTAGCCCAGCCCTCACCCGCCTCGATGCCGTGGTACCACTGCCACGGAGCACCGGTGCGCGCGACCGGCAAAGTCGAAGGGGAATCAAAGCCGGCGAAAGCCCATGATGAGGTCTTTGTCGCACGATTGCCGGCCAAGAGCGTGTGGCCAAAGAACAGCGTGACACCTCGAACTTGCGGGCTTCCAGCGGCGCGCAAAGCCCCCGTGACATTCGCCGATGCGTCCGTCCCCACTACCCCCAGTGGATACTGTGAGCCCGTGAAGACAATTGGCTTCTCAAAATCCGCCAGAGCGTAGGAGAGTGCAGCTGAGGTGTAGGCCATCGTGTCTGTGCCGTGTAAAACGATAAAAGCATCCGCACTGTCGGCGTGAGAACGAACGTCGTCGATAATCATCTGCCAATGGATAGGCGTTGTCTCGGAAGAATCAACCAAAGGGGAGAGCTGAGAAAGAGAAACCTGTCCTGAGAGCTCAATACCGTCCAATTGCGCATTGAGCCACGAGGCCAAGTCAGCGCCCGGACGCAAACCGTCGGGAGAATCAACCATTCCGATGGTGCCCCCGGCGTAGGTTACGTGGATCCTCATGATGGTCCTCTTCTGTTGCGTGGACGATTGGTGGTGAAGCGAAGCGTCAGATGAAAGCGAATGGCCGGCGCGGCCTCGTCAATCGAAGAAAATCTATCGCGAATGGATGGCTGCATGCACGCCATTAAGCGGAAGTTCTCATCAAAGATGCCGAACGCTCACGCATACGGAGAAGGGGCCAGGACGCTTGACGCATCCCAGCCCCCTCTGCAAACTACAGAGACTCAGCCCTTGGAGACCGAGTTGTCGGCACCCGTGTCGGCAACATTCGGGTTGCCCGAGGAATAGGTGACTTTGTTGCTCGAGCCGCTGATGCTCACGCGGTTCACGGAAGCGAGGGTGACAGTGTTGTCGCTGCCGCCGATCGTGAGGGACTCGATTGCGTGGGTCGAGGTCAGCTTGACGTCCGAACCGAAGATCACCACGTGGGCAACGCCCTCGGGAACGGTGACAACAACGTCAGAATCTACGATAGTCTGAGTGTTTCGGTGACGCCCTGTGCCGTTTCCTTTGCGTTGTTAGCGGCAGAAGAAGCGGTTGCCTGCGCTGCGGAGACGGTCGCAGACGCGCTGGCTAGGCCGGCCGATGCGGCGGTCGAGGCCTCGGCAGCGGCGCTCTGGAGAGTTGCCTTCGCGGAGGCCAGCTGCTCGGAAGCGCCCTGATTGTTGGTCTGACTACAGGCGCTAATTCCCATTGCGAGGGCAACGGTCGTGGTGACCGCGAGGGCGGCCAGAGAACGAGGTGAACGAATAGTCATCGTGAATCCTTGAAAATGATCAGAAAGCGGGAATGAAGATCTCGACTCGGCGGTTTGCCTGGCGGCCTGCCGGGTTGTCGGAGCCATCGGCGTTCGTGTTCGGAGCAACAGGCTTGCTCTCGCCGAAGCCTTGAGAATCCAGGGTTGCCGTGACGCCGTCCTTCTTCAGCTCGCTCACGACAGCGGCTGCGCGCTCCTCAGAGAGAGTCTGGTTCGATGCGTCATCACCGATTGAATCGGTGTGGCCGTAGATGTGTGCAAGCGGAACCTTCGCATTGGTCAGAACCTCAGCAAGATTCTTCAGGGTTGCCGCTGCCTCGGGACGAATATCGGACTTGCCGAAGTCGAAGAGGACACCGTCCTCAAGGGTGATGGTGGTACCGCAGCTCTCGATGGGCTTGAGGCCGTCAACCTTGGGGAACTTGCCGACCTTGCCGGCAGTCGGGGCCTTGTCGGCCTTGATTTGCTGTCCGTTGACCTGCGCGGTGCCATCACCGTTGTTGATGATGTTGAGGTTCGGGTCGGTGTAGACGCCGCCCCCCTTGCCATCAAGGTTGTAGTTCACGGAGGTCTTGGTATTGCTGTAGGTGCCCGAGCCGTCAGCACTGATGACGATGCTTTCACCGGTCGCCGAGTTGTTGTAGGTGCCGGAGCCATCGGGGCTGATGACGATGTTCAGTGTGTCAGAGTTGTAGGTGCCGGAGCCGTCAGCACTGATGACAATGTTCAGGCCGGTGGATGAATCGTTGTAGACACCGCCGCCCGTACCGTCGACAACGATGTTCAGGGGGCCCTCGTTGATGACACCGGAGCCGTCGCCGTTGTTCACAACCTGCTTGTCGCCGTTGTTGGAAACACCAGAGCCGTCGCCGCCAAGTACGGTATTTCCGCCGTTGGTCACCAATCCGGAACCGTCACACACAGCAGGGGCAACGGTTACGCCGGGAACGGAGGAAATCTTTGAGGTCGCGTCGATAACAGCCTTGTCCGCGTTGGAAGCGAAGACGCCGATCGGGGGAACCTTGAAGAGAGGAATCGGCGGGATCTCGCCGGGCTTGTAACCTGCGACAGCCGGCACTGCGGTGGCCGTCGTGGCGGAGGCCTCGGGAGCTTGCGTCGTCTCGGTTGTCGTTGAAGTAGAAGGCGTGCTCTGGGAGCATGCACTTAGAGAAAAGAGTGCGGCCATTGCGGTCAACGCGGTCGCCGTATGGAAAAAGTGGCGCTTTGATGTTGTGTCACTCATGCGGAAAGTTTAAAGGAATGTCGCTGGGTGCTTACTGGGCGGGTACTCGATATGGACTGATCATGGTTGATTTGTTTGCGAGTGCATGTGAAATAGATGATGCATGACACACGTCCTGACACATATGGGAAAAGGGTGAAAGAATAGGAACATGACCTACAAACTGGTGCTGCTCCGCCACGGCGAGAGCGAATGGAATGCAAAGAATCTCTTCACCGGTTGGGTGGATGTTCCGCTGTCGGACAAGGGCCGCGCGGAAGCAACCCACGGTGGTGAGCTCCTCAAGGAGTCCGGTGTTCTTCCGGATCTCCTGTTCACGTCGATGTTGCGTCGCGCGATCATGACCGCGAACCTGGCTCTCGACGCCGCTGACCGTCACTGGATCCCCGTTGAGCGCAACTGGCGTCTCAACGAGCGTCACTACGGTGCGCTCCAGGGTAAGAACAAGAAGGAAATCCGCGACGAATACGGCGAAGAACAGTTCATGCTGTGGCGCCGTTCCTTCGACGTGGCTCCGCCCGCCATCGAGGCTGGCTCCGAGTTCTCGCAGGATCAGGATCCCCGCTACGCCGGCGAGCCCGTTCCCATGAGCGAATGCCTCAAGGACGTCATCGCACGCCTGCTGCCCTACTGGGATGAGACCATCATTCCCGCGATCAAGACCGGAAAGACCGTCATGATTGCCGCGCACGGCAACTCCCTGCGCGCCATCGTCAAGCACCTGGATGAGATCTCCGACGAGGATATCGCCGGCGTGAACATCCCCACCGGTATTCCGCTGGTGTACGAGCTTGATGAAGAGACCCTCAAGCCCGTCAAGAAGGGCGGTACCTACCTGGATCCTGAGGCCGAGGCGAAGATCGCCGCGGTCGCAAACCAGGGCAAGTGATCTGAGCGGAGTCCCGGCGTCGCCTTTTCAGGCGATGCCGGGACTCCGTTATATCTGCTGCGGGGTTCTGTTTATTGGCGCCGAGGGGAAGATAGTTGTATTTCCAGCGCCGATGCTGTTACGACGCTTCAGTCCGGACAAAGTGCGTCAGAGCCTCAACCGGTTCGCAGCATTTGTACCTTTGCCTCCGCATCCAGACGCACTTTGTCCGGTTGAGTGGAGATTTGGGCGCGCTAGGGCAGCGATTGCAAGGGTGGGCCATTTGAGTAGCTGCTGTACGGGGCGGTTTGGGTCTGTTTGGGATGAAACTGTGCCGGTGACTACGACTTTGTCCGACGACATGAGGGCTTAGGCTGAGGCACGTACGTTGATTCCAACCTTGGGTCACTTTGTGGCCGTACGAGCGGTTTGGTTTCGGGCCTGAAGTGCAGTGATTGCGTATCCACAGTGTTGTGTTTGCGCTGAGTTATCCACAGATTGCGTAACTGTTCCACCCGTTGAAGTCGCAGCACGCATCCTTGTTTATAGATGAACAGTGTTTATCTGGTGCAGATCCGAAAGAGGAGGGTGCGATGAAGATCGATATTGAGCCACGTCTCATCTCCTCGATTATTCGGAGTGTGTCCCAAGCAATGCTCTACTCGTCGACAAGTAACCGACGCGTTCTCGCCAATCGTTGTCGGTCCGGTGAAATCGTTCGGATTATCAGAGGAAGTTATCTTCCCTCATCTGTCCTCCGATCAGCTTGTCATCAAGGGCCGGTGAATGGACAATTCGTGGTCCTGGTCGCACGAGCCTTCGCAGCAATCCACCGACGCCCCTATCTTGTGCTTGATTCTCGTCCATCACTCTTTATCTACGGCTACACGCACGACTTTGCCATCGCTCCGGATTTGTGTCACGGCAAAGATCACAGCCTTCGTCCGCTGCATTTCCCAGCAGTTGTTCTTGATCAGCACGTTGTCGCAGCTGCGATGAGCGTCCGCCCGCGTCATTGTGATGGGCGAGCGGGTCTTAAAGTTGTTGAAGGACTAAATTTCTTGGATCAAGACTCTCTCCTCATCCGCTGCGTGACGCGTGCACCTCGTCACGTGCACTTGGCTGATCTTTTTGCCCAGATCAACATGATTTTTGCGGCCATCGTCAACTTCAATCGTTTCAGGCAAGGGGTTTCTCGCGCCCGGGAACGCTCAGTTCGAGAGAATCTTCAATTCATTCATGCGCGCCTTGCCCGCAATATTCGTAACAGGGCCAAGCTTCGATCCTTGATCCCCAGGCTTGATGCAGGCTGCGAATCTCCCGGCGAATCGCGTCTCCTGTTCATTTTGCAATCTGCCAGGGCTCCCCAAATACAGACCCAATATGAAGTCATTGCTGTCGGGCGGCAGTGTTTCGTCGATATTGCTTTTCCAAGGCACAAAATTGCATATGAATTTGATGGCCGCCAGAAATATGGGGATACCGTCGATCAGGTTCATTCGGTGATTGAAGATGAGCAAGATCGCCAGCGTCGTCTCGAGGCCGAGGGCTGGAAAGTTGTTCGTCTGCGGTGGAGTGCGCTGGCCGACCCGTCCCTCGTTCTGAGACAGCTTTGCGAGATTCTTCTCTGGCGCGCGAAGCGCCGAAAACGACTCAGAGTCCGATCTAATGGCTAGGGATCGCTTGCGCGCGGAGAGAAACCCGATACTCATTTCGGTAGATGGAAGAGGGCCCCGGGGTCACTTGTAAGCGGAGGGAAACGGGAACGAAGAGCGCGTCCGACTTTGAAGTTTCGGTAACTGCTGGTCGCGGGAGAACTGCTACCTTCCCGCGTAAAGACTTCAGGCAGCAAAGCTCTGTGATTCCTCAGGAAAAAGCGAGTTCTTGTCCCGGGCACACAAAGGGCACGAACTGATAGAATATAAACCGCAGTTCAGCTGGAGTGCAGGAGTTTCTTCTATGTCATTTGAGATCGGTCAGACCGTTGTTTACCCTCACCACGGTGCCGCCAAGATTGAGGAAATCTCCACCCGTATGATTCGCGGAGAAGAGAAGATCTACCTAACTCTTCGCGTGAGCCAGGGAGATCTTACTATTCAGGTTCCCGCCGAAAACGTTGACCTTGTTGGGGTTCGTGATGTTGTGGACGAAGACGGGCTTGAAACCGTTCTCTCGGTTCTTCGCGCTCCCTATATTGAGGAACCGACGAACTGGTCTCGTCGTTTCAAGGCAAACCAAGAGAAGATCGCGACCGGTGACATTGTGAAGGTCGCCGAGGTTGTCCGCGATCTTACTCGTCGCGATGATCAAAAGAAGCTCTCGACGGGTGAGAAGCGCATGCTGACGAAGGCGCGCCAGATCCTCAGTTCAGAACTTGCTCTTGCCCGCGGCATCGATAAGTCCGCTGCTGCTGCTCGACTCGATGAGGTCCTTGCCGAGGGATACGATGCCTCCCTCGCCATCGCGGACGACCTCCCGGAAGACGATTCGGAAGAGTGACACAGACTCATTCCGATCGAGTTTTTGCGGTAATCACTGCCGCAGGATCGGGTAGTCGGCTGGGCTCGGATCGCCCCAAAGCCTTGGTCGATCTTGAGGGTATGTCTCTTGTCGAGCGTGCTCTGCGTAATCTCCACGCGGGTGGCGTTGGCTTTTCGATCATTACGGCCCCTCCCGCTCACCTTGACGAATTCAACGAGGCCCTTTCCTCGCCGGAATTACGTGCAATCTCGCGTGTTGTCCCCGGTTCTCCTCTATCGCGTCAAGCCTCCGTTGCGCCAGGCC
>USHU01000057.1 GCA_900554605.1 uncultured Actinomyces sp. | reverse complement strand
GCGATTATGGATGAGTACGGCAAACGTCTGCCGGTGATCGCGAAGATTGAAAAGCCACAGGCCGTCGAAGCACTTGCAGAAATTGTTGACGCATTCGATGGAATCATGGTTGCTCGAGGCGACTTGGGCGTTGAAATGCCTCTTGAAGATGTCCCTCTGGTGCAGAAACGCGCGATCGAACTCGCTCGTCGTGCTGCCAAGCCGGTTATCGTCGCCACCCAGGTTATGGATTCGATGATTAAGAATCCCCGCCCGACCCGAGCAGAAGCTTCCGACTGTGCAAACGCAATTCTCGACGGTGCAGACGCAGTTATGCTCTCGGGGGAAACCTCTGTGGGCGCTTTCCCCATTGAAGCAGTTCGTACTATGGCTCGAATTGTTGAGAGCACTGAGGAAAATGGTGGCGAACGTATTGCTGCGCTTGGACCCATTGAGCTGCATCGAGCCTCCGCTATCTGCGGCGCGGCTGCAGTTATTGCTGAAAAGCTTGATGCGCGCTTCTTGGTAACTTTCACTCAGTCGGGAACATCGGCACGTATGCTCTCGCGCTTGCGTACTCCAATTCCGATGCTTGCCTTCACGCCGCTTGAATCGACGCGTCGCCAGCTCGCCCTGTCATGGGGCATCCAGGCTTATCGGGTTCCCGAGGTCACCCACACTGACGATATGGTCTGGCAGCTTGATCAGGTTGCGCAGAGCGCACGTCTCGCGGAAGTCGGGGACGAGATGGTCATCGTCGCAGGTATGCCGCCGGGAACCCCCGGTTCGTCGAACCTGTTGCGCGTCCACCGTCTAGGAGACGAGGTCGACTACGTGATCGGTGGATCGCGTGGAGATGCTTAAGTTTGAGTAAATGAAGGGGGTGGCAGGCCGTATGGTCTTCCACCCCCTCACATTTTGAGGAGTTTGACGTACCTTGACGAGGTTGCCACGGTCATCAAAACAAATTGAGGGAGCGAAGTCTCAAAGCGCGCAAGGAGCAAAGCCCACGTACTTAAGCGGGGTTAATGGCCTACGCGCGCTGGGAATTATCGCCATCGTTTTGTACCACTTGCGCCCGACTTCTCCTGCGCAGGGTGGTTTTATCGGCGTCACTCTCTTCTTCGTGATTTCCGGTTTTCTGGTGACGCGCTCACTTCTTCGTGAGATTGAGGGGGAGCGGGATATTGCGGTTGGCGCGTATATCCTCAGGCGCGTTGTTCGCCTGTGGCCAACGATGCTTCTCGTCACGGCTTTCTCGGCGATCGCTTCCTTCTTCTATGCGCCGCCGCTGCTGCTCAAGATGCACGAGGATGCGATTCCTGCTCTTGCTTTCTTTTCGAACTGGTTCTATATCTTTCGTGATGTTCCATATTTCGCGCAGGCTGGCCTCCCTTCGCCGCTGACCCATTTTTGGTTCGTCGCCGTCATTATGCAGTTCTATGTGCTAGCGCCAGTTATCGTCCTCTTATTGCGTGAATTTTTCCGATCCCGAGGAAAGGCAGCTCTTGTTGTCCTGTTCTTCGCTGCCTGTTTTGCCTGCGAGATGGCTCTGTTGTTCGAGCCCGGATCTGACTCATCACGGGTGTACTACGGCTTAGATACGCGGCTCGCAGAAATTCTTGTTGGTGTTGCCCTCGCGTATGGAGAGGGCTGTATTGAGCGCCTCAATGCTCTGCAAACAAGGCTGCTTCAGTGTGCATCGTGGTGCGGACTTGCCTACCTGGTCGTTGTGAGTATCTATGCACGCGGATACATGACCTGGCTGTACCGCGGAGGTTTCTTCGCCTCGGCGCTGGTATGCGCAATCGTCGTGAGCGGCGCGATTGTTCCGGGCGCGATGTCGCGCGTGTTATCGACGCGTCCGCTCCAGGTGCTCGCCTCGCGCTCGATGAGCGCCTACATGTGGCACTATCCCTTGATCCTGCTGATGAACCCTGCCAGGCGCACTTCCGCGCTTCCGTGGTGGGCTTGGGCGGTGGAAGCTGGCATTTTCCTCCTGATTACCGAGGCCAGCTATCGTTTTGTTGAGAATGCGCCTTCCTTTGCGCGTCAGAAGACTTGGCGTGCTTTACGCGGCGGTGCTCAGAATACGCGCCAAGTTCGGCTGTGCACATCGGTGCTGAGCTTTGCTTTGATTGTGAGCATTGTGATCGCCAGCATTCCTGGAGTCTTCCTTGAATCAGCTTCGAAGAAGGCCAATGAAATCTTTGCTTCGACCGCTTCTAGTCCTTCCACATCTGTGGCTTCTCCAAGCGATTCGCCTTCGCAAGAAACCACAACGACAAGCCCTGCGCCTCCCAGCTATCACGATGCGAACGGGAAGGCGGTATACCCGAAGGCTGCGATTATTCCTGACAACTACGACCCCTCTCAATGGTCATGCTCTCCAGCGGATGGAACATGCACTGTTCCCCTGGTTTTGATCGGTGATTCCGTGTCTGAAGGAGCAAGTTACTACTGGATCCCAACCCTCTTCCCGCAATCTTTTACGGATACGGAAGTTGGTCGTTCCTTTGAAAAGGGAGTCGCGGTATACGGTGAAGATTTAGCCCAGGGGCATGACGGATCTCCGGTGATTGTTGCTCTGGGTGGCAATGGGCCGATTACATCGATGGATACAGCGCAACCCTTGATTGAAGCGGCGGGGGAGAGGCCAGTATTCTTCGTGACGATCCGCGCCCCTTACCCCTTCCAAGATGAGAACAACACATTGATGCGCCAGCTTGCGCAGCGCTATCCGCAAGTAGGCATTCTCGATTGGTATAAAGCCAGTGAAGGCCACGATGAGTACTTTTACGATGACGGCCAGCACCTGACGGAAGAAGGTCGTGAAGCTTACGCTCGAATGATTATGACGGGGCTCATGGGAGAAAGTAACTAGACACATCGCAGTAGTGTGTGGAATAATTGCCTGTTCATCCGTGTTGGATGACTCGTAAGGGGATTGCCCTTACCAGCATCTACAGTCTGGTTGCCTGCGCACCTTGAGCGCATACCGGTAGATGCAGAAGAAGGAAGAGGAGAAAGAAATGAATCAAATGAATACACAGATTTCGGTTCGTGCAGCGCAGGGTCGCTACCAGGCGCTCAATGTTCCGGTTTCGCAGCTGAGCGAGGCTGTCCGTCCTTGGTATCAGGATTGGACCGATCAGAAGATTCAAGAGGCGCTCAATGACTTGGAACGCCCTGAAATGCGTGATCGAGCTGCGGAATTCTTGGGCTTGGAGCTGATCCCCGCAGCCTGAGATGTGATTTGTCTCTCTAATGTCAACTCCGTCAACTTTACTGGTTGGCGGAGTTGTCGTTTATTTGATGGATTTACGCTGCTGATGCGCATCGCTATTTCCGCGTCATTGCACGAAAAAGTGGCTTTGAAATCACTTTGATCTCAAAGCCACTGACGAAAATGTGAAACATATTCGTACCCCGAGTGGGATTCGAACCCACAACAAGCCGGGTTTGAGCCGACCGCCTCTGCCAATTGGGCTATCGGGGCAACAGCGCAAGCGCGCTAATAAGGATAAGATATAACAGGTGCTAGTGACAAACTATCGTACAAGGAAGACGACATGAGTGAAGAAGTTGCACAGCCGCGCCGCGTTCTTGTTGCGGAAGATGAAGGCTTGATTCGCCTCGATATCGTGGAGACACTCACCGGTGCCGGTTTCGAGGTTGTCGGGGAAGCTTCCAACGGTGAAGAGGCCGTCCAGCTTGCTCTTGAACTTGAACCGGACCTGTGTGTCATGGATGTCAAGATGCCGAAGATGGATGGCATTACCGCGGCAGAGAAGATTCTCGCTGAACTCTCATGCGCCGTTGTTATGCTCACGGCCTTCAGCCAGACGGAGCTCGTCGAACGTGCTCGTGATGCTGGAGCAATGGCCTACGTCGTGAAGCCCTTTAGCCCCGCAGATCTTATTCCTGCAGTTGAGATTGCGCTCTCGCGCCATCAGGAAATCGAGTCCCTTGAAGAAGAGGTTGCAGACCTCACCGATCGTTTTGAAACTCGCAAACGTGTGGATCGCGCGAAAGGTCTCCTCATGAAGAACATGGGGATGAGTGAGCCTGATGCCTTCCGCTGGATTCAGAAGACTTCTATGGATCGCAGGCTTTCGATGCGCGAGGTCGCTGATGCTGTGATTAACCAGGTTGAAGGCTAAAGTCACACAGAACTTCTCGAAGGGCGCGAGCGTCGGCTCGCGCCCTTAGTTATGCAACAAGCGATTCGATACGCGTGCTACGGCAAGGGTTTGATTGTCTTCATCTGTAATAGTCACAGTGTGAACAGTTGAGCTCTTCCCCAAGTGGACTGCCGTAGCGCGGGCGCGAACCAAGTCGCCTCGACCGGGGGAAACGTGTGAAATGCTCAGCTCAACGCCCACGGCGATGGCGGCCTCGCCATAAAGAGAATGTGCGTGAAGCTGAGCGGCATGGGAAGCTACCGTTTCTGCAAGTGCGGCGCTCGCTCCGCCATGCAGATAACCGTGAGGCTGAGTATTGCCAGCAATAGGCATTTCGGCATGGACGCTTTGAGCGGAAGTCGAAATGAGACGAATGCCCAGACGCGACATAAGGGTGTTCGCCCAGCTCTCCATCCGATGAGTTTCTGCATTCAAGGTGTGCATCGTGCCCTCTCGCCGTAGTGTGTCTTCTATGAAGGAGACAATGCTTGTCATCGATGGCCATTCAATGGCCTTTCGTGCATTTTATGCCCTGCCTGCAGATAAGTTCGTGACAGCCCAGGGGCAGCACACGAATGCGGTCTATGGTTTTGCATCAATGCTCATCAAATTGTTGGAGAGCTATCAGCCCAGCCATATTGCAGTTGCTTTCGATGTCTCGCGTCATTCCTTCCGTACCGATGAGTACCCCGAATACAAGGGAACACGAGACGCAACGCCCGAAGAATTTAAGGGACAAATTGAGCTGATTCGAGACCTGCTGAGTGCGATGGGTATTCGCTCTCTGTCGCGGGAAGGCTTCGAGGCGGACGATATTCTTGCCACCCTTGCTAAGCGCGCGTCAGAGGCGGATATGCGCGTCTATGTCGCTTCGGGGGATCGCGATAGTTTCCAAACCGTCACCGATAGCGTGACCGTTCTCTATCCGGGAATGAGCCCAGGTGACTTGCGTGAGATGACGCCGCAAAGCGTCGAAGCGAAATACGGAGTCCCTCCTTACCGATACCCCGAAATCGCTGCACTCGTCGGAGAAACTTCCGACAACCTCCCGGGAGTGCCCGGTGTTGGTCCGAAGACTGCAGCACAGTGGATCAACCGTTTCGACGGCCTCGACAATCTCTTGGAGAACGCGGACAAGATCACGGGCAAGCGGGGAGAAGCGTTGCGCGAGCACCTCGAGGACGTGCGGCGCAACCGGCGTTTGAACCATCTGCTGACGGATATGGATCTTGAGTGTGACATCGCGGACTTGCGCCGCGAGGTGACCGACCGTCAGGCGCTGAGCCAGCTGTGTGATGCTCTTGAGTTTCGTTCTTTGCGCTCTCGAGTCCTGTCGGTGGCGAAGATTGGTTTGGGGAGCGTCAGTGACGATGACGAGGCCGAAGCCCCGATCGCCGCTATGCAACCGCAGGTGTCGTGGACGATTGCTGACGAGGCGACCTTTGTTGATCAGTGGCGCATTGATCATCCGGGACAGCTTGCACTTTTGGTAGATGGCACGCTCAGTGTGAACGCTCCGGAAGCCAGTGTTATTGCACTTGCGACGGCGACTGATGCGTTGATTATTGACACCGCATTGATTTCAGCACAGCAAGATCAAGCGCTTGCCAAACTTTTCAATGAAGACGGCCTGATCCTGCACGATCTCAAGGGTTGCATTCATGCTTTAGGGGCGCGTGGTTGGACGCTCGCAAGTGCGCGCACTGATCTTCTTCTTGCTGCCTATTTGGTGAATTCGGAACATCGTGGGTATCAACTCGACCAGCTTTTTGCTCGGTATTTGGGTGTCGATCCGCAAGAAAAGAAGGACAGTACAACTCTCTTTGAGGTTGGAATCAGTGATGAGCGCGCTCAAAAGCTAGCCGAAGACGCCGCGCGGATGCATCCTCTCGACGTCATCCTTGCGGACAAACTGAAGGAAAGCGACCAGTCACATCTGCTCGATGATGTGGAAATGCCAGTTGCGGTCGTGCTCGCAGAAATGGAGAAGTGCGGGATTGGTGTTGATGAAGATTTCTTGACAGCCCTTTCTCATGAACTTGCTTTGGATGTCGACACCGCGCAGCGCGGGGCATGGGACGTGCTGGGGCACGAAGTGAATCTCTCGTCTCCTAAGCAGCTCCAAAGCGTTCTCTTTGAAGAACTTGCTCTGCCTAAGACGAAGAAGACGAAGACCGGATACACGACTAACGCCGAGGCCTTGACGGAGCTCTTCGAAAAGACTGGAAACGACTTCCTCCGTCACTTGCTAGTCCATCGTGACCGCATCAAGCTCAAGCAGATGGTCGATGGCTTGATTTCGAGCGTCGGCGTTGACCAGCGCATCCACACGACTTTTTCGCAAACCGCTGCGGCGACGGGGCGTT